>JAFTPG010000070.1 GCA_017463375.1 Ruminococcus sp.
CCCCTTCCAAAGACTTTCAATCTTAATTTCAGCCCCATAGGGTACACATCAAGAGCAACTGAAAAATCAAGTATTTTTCTAATGTGTACCCTATGGGGCTGAAATTAAAAACTAAAAAGTTTTAGGAAAGGAGTTTGAGGAAGAACCCTTTTTCAAAAGGGTTTTCCTCAATATTACACGTATATACTTCTGTACGAGCAGTCGCCTTAAAAGCGTCCCTTTATCATCATACACATTAATCATAAAGCTTCGGATTTATGTATCTCACGGTATTCCGTGGGCGAAACATTCTCAGCTGCACGGAACTGTCTCACGAAGTAATTATAAGTGGAGTAGCCGCAGTCGCTGGCTATCTCGGTGACAGTACGATCAGTTTCCGCAAGCAGCTCCTTAGCCTTTTTGAGCCGGAATTGAATAAGCTCCTCAATAATACTCTTGTTAAAGTATGATTTATAAATCTTTTGCAGATAGCTTTTGCTTATGAACATAGTATCGGCAATTTCGCTGATATTCCACGCGTGCTCAGGATTCTTCATCATTTTGTTCCTTAGTTCACAAAGCTTTTCAAACTGCGGATTCAGATTACTCTCCTTTTGTGAATATGAATATATGTTATTGATCGAAGCTTGATAAACCAGCTCCCAGAAATCGGTATTATCGGAAATCAGAGCAGATGCCGAGCCGATAGTAAATGTTATAGGATCATCGCCGGAAAATGCAGGAATATTCTGGAGCGAAGCTTTAAGCGTACTGAAAATATTTTTTGAATCGTTCCGGCTGAAGGAAACTATACCATAGCAGCCCGGAGCAATAGTTCCGCAGATATCGTCGCTTGAAGCGCACCTTCTGACAGCGTCAGCAAATGCTTTAAGTGCATGAGCTGTTTTGCTGTGTCCGTTTTTGCAATAGAAGCTTTTCAGGTCAGTAAGCTCAATATGCAGATATTCGATATTACGGCATCCCGGCGGAGGATCAGCTGTCTTCTTTAAAAAAGCAGCCTTAAAGCTGTTTTTGTTCATAAGTCCGGTAAGCTCGTCGCAGACAGTAACAGAGTCTGCTTTTTTCAGAGAAACATTCATCATGGAATGCATTCTGACCTTCTCAAGAGCCATGTTCACGTTGCTGATCCATTGCAGATAAATATGATTATAAGCAACGGGAAACTTTCCAAAAGAAACGGCTGCAAAACCGAAAAAGTTGTCATTGTAGTGCAGAGGAGAAATATAGAATGCAGACGGCTGTTTTCTGCTGCTGCGGAAAAAATTGACAGCCTCTCCCGAAGAAGAGCATTTTCCGTGAGCAGCATTTCTGCATACAGCAGATTTATCGTACACTATGTCAACAGGCTCGGAAATGTCAAAGTCAAGCTTGATTCCTCCGGCAGTTTCAGAAACTTTCTCATATTTTTCAGTAACGCAGATAAACATCTGATTCATTCGGTAAATCAGGTAGGAGTAATGGTCGATCCTGTCGATCAGCGAAGCGATGTCACTGGTATTGGTTATATCAACAAGCATATCGCTGCAAAAAAACTTATTCTGCAAACGCTCCGTGGTTCTGAGCTTACGCTTGATCTCACGCTTCAGCTCCGGATTTTCCATGCATCCGCAGCTTGTTCCGAGTCTGATCTCACACGGCTCGTCGGGAACTTTACTGCATATCCTGCCGGTAATGATCCTGTAAAGACGGCGGAAAGCCTCGGCACCCATCTGGAAATTCTGACGCTTGCAGCTGGTAATTGAAGGATTGCCGTGATAACTGTCAATAGTTGCGTCGAATCCCGTAACAGCGATATCCTCGGGAACACGAATTCCGCCGCTGATAAGATTTTCAGCAAGGGAAGCCGCCATAATATCGTTGGCGCAGACAATAGCGTCAGGCTTTTCAAGCTTGCCGCTGATAATGCTCTGAGCAAATTCAGCTCCGGAATGATACCAGAAATCGCCGTATTCGTAATACGATTTTTCAATCGGCAGACCATGCTTCTTCATCGAACGCAGATACCCCTTGAGACGTTCATCAGAGCACAGAATGCCCTTAGTTCCCGTAAGGCAGTAGATTTTTCTGCATCCATGAACCTCGATAAGATGATCGGTCATCATTTCGATGGCGTCAATATCGTCAGCCATAGTAGTCTCGAATCGTTTATGGTCGTTATAGTCAATGAGCATGATCGGCTTTCCGGACTGTGTGCAGAGCTTGTCTATATATTTCTGAGTTTCTGCGTTGTAAAAGGAATTCCGGTCATAGATGAACCCTGAAAATACATCCGATAAAATCAGCTTGAATATGGACTTTTCGTTGAATTTATGAGTTGTTTCTATAAGAAAATTGTTCAGGGGACAAATAACAGCAATATCGCAGGAGCTTTTAAATGCCTGAGAAATCAGACCGCGCATGATCTCGCTCTGATATTCTGTATGGCACTCGGTAGTAATTATACCAATGAGCATTCTTGATTTCATATCAGCTCTCCTCCATTATTTTCTATAGAATATTATATCATGATTCGCACCGGATTACAAGACGATTTTACATATGTTTTCAGATATTTCAAAAAATCTACAGCAAAAGATACTATTTTTCATTGCCAAATTGTGTATTTGTGTGTATAATATTGATATAAATATAATTATCAGGGGAATTTTTACGCAGAAAGGTGAAGATTATTATGAAGTTTAATTTCAGACGCTTTACTGCGGCTGCGGCGGCATTACTTATCGGTGCAACATCAGGAGTTGCATCAGCGCTCAATACTGAGCCGGAAATGACAGCAGCTGCATACGGTACCGGCAGCGAGGTTGCCGAGTATCTTGACAGAGGAATCACAGCCATTAATACAGGTTCGGGTATGATGGTGAGCTGGCGCTTCCTTGCAAATGACGACGATAATGCTGTTTTCAATCTCTATCGTGACAACACTCTCGTCTACACAAGCAATGCAGGCGACGCTACCTGCTATCTCGACGCCGGCGGATCGGCATCATCCAGCTACCGTGTTGATACCGTTGTGAACGGCACGGTCGCATCTTCTTCCAATTGTACAATGAAGTCCGGAAACACATACTTTGATATCCCGATGGATACTCCTACAAGCTCCAGTTGTACATACAGCCCCAATGACTGCTCAGTAGGTGACGTTGACGGAGACGGCGTATATGAGCTTTTCGTTAAGTGGGATCCCTCAAACTCAAAGGATAATTCACAGAAAGGCACAACAGGAAACGTTTATATCGACTGCTATAAGCTTGATGGAACTAAGCTCTGGCGTATTGACTTAGGTAAAAATATCCGTGCCGGCGCTCACTATACTCAGTTCCTTGTAGCCGACTTTGACCTTGACGGTTACGCTGAGATGACCTGTAAGACAGCTGACGGTACAGTTGACGGTACTGGTGCTGTAATCGGGGATGCTTCTGCTGATTACCGTAATTCCAGCGGCTACGTTCTCTCGGGTTCCGAGTATTACACACTCTTTGACGGCCTTACCGGTGCAGCTCTCGATACAGTTGACTACAATCCCGGACGCGGAACAGTTTCAAAATGGGGAGATTCCTATGGTAACCGTTGTGACCGTTTCCTCGGAGCAGTAGTTTATCTTGACGGAGTTCGCCCTTACGCTGTAACCTGCCGAGGATACTATACAAGACTTACTGCTTGCGCCTATAAGGTAGAGAACGACAAGCTCGTTCAGCAGTGGCTCTTTGACACTGGAAATTCTTCATCAGCTAACGGCTACGGCGACGGTAACCATAACTGTATGCCTGCTGATGTAGACGGCGACGGCAAGCAGGAGCTTGTATTCGGTGCTCTCTGTCTCGATAATGACGGTGACGTTCTCTGGAATACGAATAAAGGTCATGGCGACGCAATGCACCTTGGCGACCTCCTTCCCGACAACAACGGTCTTGAGCTTTGGGTCTGCCACGAGGTTTCTCCCTACGGCGCTACACTTATAGACTGCGACAACGGTGCAACAATTTTCCACTATGACGCTGACAAGGATACAGGACGCTGTGCAGCAGACAATATCTGGTCCGGAAACAACGGCTCTGAGTTCTGGTTCAACAATTCGATCTATAATGGAAGCGGAACAGCTATTTCGATCAGCCGACCGGCTCTCAATTTCTTCTCGCACTGGGATGGCGACCTTGAGCGTGAGGTTCTCGACGGTTATACTGATTCACCTGCTACAATTACAGACATTGACGCAAACGGAAAGCATACAAAGATCCTCTCAACAGATGGATACTATACATGTAACACAACCAAGGGAACACCTTGTCTCTCCGCAGATATCTTCGGCGACTGGCGTGAAGAAGTTATCGTAAGAGCAGCAGACAGCAAATCAGTAAGAATTTACTGTACTCCTTATGACACCGATTATCGTATTACAACTCTCATGCACGATATTCAGTACAGAACTCAGGTTGCAGGACAGAATGTTGCATATAACCAGCCCCCTCACACAAGCTTCTACCTTGGCTCAGATGAGTCACTCCCCGACAGACCTGATGTCACGATTCATCAGGCAAGTCAGATTGCTACTCTCAAGACCGGCGCTGTAATGGATACAACCAACAAGTATATGTTCAAGAACGTTAACAGCGGTCTTTATCTTGAGGTTGCTGACGGCGTAGGGGCTAACGGCACTAACGTTCAGCAGGGCGAAGCAGGCGAAACTACTGCAAATACTTGGAAACTCATTGACGCAGGCGGCGGATACTACTATGTCCGTTCATGCACAGGCGACGGTAAGACCTACTACCTCGACCTCGATTACGGCAAGGTTGACAACGGAACTAATATCGGTATCTGGAGCGATACCCAGAGCGATGCACAGCTCTTTAAGTTCGTTGACAACGGCGACGGTTCATATACTATCACTACAAAGGCTACAAGTGACGCAAGCTGCATCGGAGTTGAAAGCAGCTCAACAGAAGTAGGCGCAAACGTACTCCAGTGGGAGTGCAATGGTTCCGCCGATCAGAAGTGGATCGCTGAAAAGATCACTATCAAGGACGGCATTACTCTTGATGAATCCAAATGCTATATGTTCAAGAACGTAGGAAGCGACAAGTATCTCGAAATCGAGGGCGGCGTTCAGGCTAACGGCACCAACGTTCAGCAGTGGGGTGCAGACGGCCCTGCGTCACACAATGTTTGGCACGTCAAGGCAATTAACTGGGGCTACTACTATGTATACTCAGCACTCGGCGACGGTCAGACTTACCTCCTCAATGTTAACGGAAACGGCTCTGATGGAACAAATATCGACATCAACGAGAAAAACGGCTACAGCAGCCAGTACTTTAAGTTCGTTGACAATGAGGACGGAACCTATACAATCGTTACCAGAGCTTCCCGTGATCTCTCATGCGTTGCAGTTGCAGCTGATTCCACAGACAGCGGAGCTAACATCCTCCAGTGGACTCTCAACTATAAGGACAGCCAGAAGTGGCTTATCGAAGAGGTTGACTATGAGCTTCCTGTCGTAACAACAACTGCTGTTACAACAACTACTACGACCACCACCACTACTACTACAACTACAACCACAACTACTACCACCACAACAACCACAACAACCACAACAACTACTACAGAAGCTCCGACACCTGAAACAACAACTGCTCCTCCTTCAACAACAGTTCCTCCTGTTGAAGAGTTTATCTACGGCGACGCAAATCTCAGCGGCGATGTAGAAATCTCAGACGCTGTAAAGATTATGAGCTACGTTACAGACAAGACAAAATATCCGCTTACAGATGCTGAGATCAATGCGGCTGATGTGTATCAGCGCGGAGACGGAATAAGTAATATGGACGCTCTTTCCGTTCAGAAGAAGCTCGCACAGCTCATCACAAAGCTTCCCGAGTCGGTTTACGGTGCATAGGCAGCACGAAACTGACAGCTGATCAATAACAATACCGGGCGTACCACTCCCCCTCCCAAGGTACGCCCTTTGTTTATTTATACCGCTTTTAAAGACTATCGTTTATAGAGCAGATAATTAAAAGCTCCGGTTCCATTGATCCGACGGAACCGGAGCTGCTGCGTTATGACTGTAAAAGATTCATCGGATCCTGATATCTGCCGTTGTGAGTGATCTCAATATGAAGATGCGGAGCAAGTGCACTCTCAATATCAGCGGTCTCACCGATAACTCCGATAACATCTCCGCTTGCAAGAGTATCTCCGACCTGAACTGAAAGCTCCTTGGCAAGACTGCAGTATTTGCTGATATAGCCGTTGTGATGGTCGATAACTACAGTTGTTCCCCATAACGGATCATCGTTCACCGCTGAAACCTCTCCGGGAGAAATTGCGTATACCTCCGCCCCGACCTCAGCTGCTATATCCGTTCCGTTGTGAGTCTGCCATGAACCCGTAGTTTCGTTCTTTACAAGCTCTGTTCCGCTGAACGGCGTGATAACATTGCTGATGTCTGCAAGCGGCAGCGACACATTTGCAAGCTTGTCTGCTGCGGTCTGTGCAGCTTCTGTTACTGCTGCTGCGGAAGCTGAATCCTCCTCAGGCGGCTCTGCAACGGAAATTCCAGCTGCCGGAAGAGTCGCTATATGTGCAGTAGTCGCAGGCACTGCGGTCGTCGTTCTGACTGTCGTTGTTGAAGTCCGTGCCGTGGTTACAGCCGCATACGTCAGCTTCGGAATGTCCGTGTACTTCTTGTCAACTGCTTCTTCTGAAATCGAGCTTTTGTTTTCTGCGGTCAAATTATCCTCCTTGAGCTTTTCACCCTCATTATAGGCAAAAAAACATGCGGAGCCTATCATCAGCGCACTTATTCCCAAAGCAGCGTAAAATCCCTTCGAGCTTTTTCCGGTTTCCTTATCTGAAAATATATTTTTTTTCATGTATAACACCTCCGCTCTTAGTTTTAACAGTTATTCCTGTTTTATACCGCCTATTGCCATTTTATTAATCATAATTTATCGGGGTATATCTTCGCAGTCTATTGAGGGAGACCCTTTTGAAAAAGGGTCCGCCTTACTAGCGCGAGTCCCCTCTGTCCTTCGGACATCTCCCCACACTGCGGGGAGTCACCCTAAAACTCCCTCCCTAAAACTTTTATTTAAATTTTCCAGATAGGGGGCATGCCCCCTATCTGGAAAATTTGAGTTGAAGTCTTTGGAAAGGGGTCTGGGGTGACTCCCTGCGGGGCAGGGAGATGTCGAGCTTGCGAGACAGAGGGTACGGGTGCCGGTTAGGCAGAACCTTTCTTCAGAAAGGTTTGCCCCAG
>JAFTPG010000071.1 GCA_017463375.1 Ruminococcus sp.
CGAGCGGAACTCGCCCCTACACGAAATGAAGTAGAATAGCCAAATTGTAGGGGCGGATATTATCCGCCCGTTTTGTTTTTCGGATTTGGATTTACCGTGTAGGGGACGGCGTCCCCGACGTCCCATTCAGGTGCCCGTTTCGTTGTTTCGGATTTTGATTTACCATGTAGGGGCGCTCATCGGGCGCCAAAACCACCAAACCAGAATTCCTGAATATCACCGTAATATTATCAAATGGGCAAGCGAGCCAATGGCATGTGCAAAAGAGCAAAATCATAGATTTTGTTTTTTGCGGAAGGATCGCCCTTCTTTATCAGGTAAATAATCTGGGATATACGGCTTCATCATATAAAAAATAAACCGTCCGTCAGACTTTGCGCTTGCATGCGCTCGTCTGACTGTTTTGCGCTGGCGCATCGCTCTGCGAGCGATAGGGGCTTCTCGCCCCTGTAACCCTCGACCGCCTTTCTGAGGAAAGGCGGCGCCAAAGACTTTATTTTTGCCTGCGGCGCTTTTTCACCAAATCCCCCCTCATTCATATAATGTTATGGGTACTTCCACTGCGGAAGCCCAATTTCCCCACGATTGGAGAACATTTTATGAAACAAAAACTACTTATTGCCGGAGGCGATCTGCGCCAGATCTACTGCGCCCGGCGGCTCTCGGAGCTTTACGATATTGCCGTAGCCGGCTTCGATGAAAAATATATTCCTGCCGATACCGACCTTGAAATCGTCTCCCTTTCCGAAAAGGAAAAATATGACTGCGTCGTTCTCCCTGTGCCTGCGCTCGGCGAGGGGGAGCTGCTGAACACTCCCTGCTGTGACGAGAAAATCAGTGCTGCCGATATCGCCGCACTCCTCAAGCCGAATGCGCCTGTTTTCGCCGGAAAGGTCAGCGGCAAGCTCAGGGATATCTTCAGCGGCTTCGAGGTATGCGACTACATGGAGCGTGAGGAGCTGAGCCTTCTCAATGCGATTCCCACGGCGGAGGGTGCGGTTCAGATTGCCATTGAGGAGCTTCCCGTGACTCTCAGCGGTCAGAAGATACTCATTGTCGGCTGCGGAAGGATAGGCACGGCTCTCGTCGGTATCCTCAAAGGCTTCGGAGCAGATGTTACGGTCTCGGTCAGAAATGCCAAGGGAGCCGCAAAGGCTCGGATTCTCGGGGCAAAAACGTGCTGCACAAAGGATATCGTCACCGACTGCGGACTCGTTTTCAATACGGTTCCCGATCTGATTTTCGACAGGGAGACTCTCGGAAAATTCCCCAGAAATACGCTCTTCATCGACCTCGCTTCAAAGCCCGGCGGTATCGACTTCGAGGCGGCGGCTGAGCTGGGAATCAAGGCTATCTGGGCGCTCGGACTTCCCGGAAAGACAGCTCCCATAACCTCTGGCGAGATCATTGCCGACACGATAAGCGGCATTCTCTCCGAAAAAGGCGGTGATTCCCATGGATGAGAAGCTCCGCGGACTCCGCATCGGATATGCCCTGACGGGGTCGTTCTGCACCTTTGAAAAGAGCTTCGCTCAGGCGGAGCTTCTCCGTGAGATGGGGGCGGAGCTGATTCCCATTATGTCGGAAAATGCGTCCTCCGTCTCAACTCGCTTCGGAACTGCCGAGGATAACGTTAAGCGGCTCGCTGAAATCTGCGGAAAACCCGTCATCACGACTATTGCCGACGCTGAGCCGATTGGTCCGAAATCTCTGACCGACATCCTCGTGGTTGCGCCGTGTACCTCCAACACCGCCGCAAAGCTCGCTTGCAGTATAACCGATACCGCAGTTACCATGGCGGTGAAGTCACATCTGCGGAGCGGCAAGCCTGTTCTGTTGGCGATTTCCTCGAATGACTCTCTGCTCGGTTCGGCAAAGAACCTCGGCGAGCTGTTCAACCGCAAGAATTATTACTTCGTCCCCATGCTTCAGGATGACTGCGTGAAGAAGCCTGCCTCGCTTGTGGCGGAGTTCCCGATGATTCCGCAGGCGGTCGAGGCGGCAATGAGGGGCGTACAGCTGAGACCTATTATCTATCATAAGAGTGATCAGCGATGATAGCAAAGTAAAAGTTTTTGCTCCCTGCTTTTTCTCAAAAAGCAGGGCGTAGGGTGTGGGACGAGGAGTCCCACATTCGCTGAAGGCGAATGCGCCAGCTTAAAGCAGCTCTTTACGAGCGGAGCGATGTTGAGCGGACGAGAGCGTCTGCCCCCTGCAATATATTGTATTGCGGCACAAAAAAAGACGGCTGAGATCAGCCGTCTTTAATGTTAATATTGATTATTCCAGATTGGACTCAGGAAGCGAGCTGATAAGCTGAGCTACCTTCTTCTGGATTGCAAGTGCGTCCATGTTGCCGAGTCCGTCGCCGCGCTGGTAAACGTCAGCTATGTCCATCTGCTCCTCTGTGAGCGGATAAGCTTCCTTGTTTGTTACATAGCTCATTACCTTAACTGCGTCGTTGATCGTAAGAGTGCCGTCGAGGTCTGCGTCGCCGTAAAGGACATCCTCCACAGGCTCAGTTGTAGGCTCTGTTGTGGGATCTGTTGCAGGCTCGCTGTCCTCTACGACACCGGGAATGTATGCTTTAACAAATGTAGGAATTTCATCGGATGTCATATCTGTCCATGTGATATATGTTCCGTCTTCCTCGTATGTATTATAGCCGCCCCAGTAGATCTCAACATATACGTTAGCGGGAGATACGCCTGCGGGAACGTTGATATAGTCGTACTGAACAACAGCGCCATCTGCGTCAAGCTCGCTGCATACAACGTTGCCGTCATCGTCTGACTGAACAGCAACAGGGATAGCACTCTGAACATTTTTGCCTGCTGCGTTATCCCAGTAGCTTACTGAACCCTGTGCCCAGATCTTGCAAAGCGGGCTTGCGAGATCGCTTGTGAATTCAAGCTTGAACTTGTCAGCTGTACCGATCTGGAAAACAGTCTTGCCGTTGTCGGATGTTGTGAGTTCAACCTCTACCCAGTCGATAGTGGGAGGAGTATAGCCGTTGCCAGCGAGGTCGATAAAGAGCTGACCGAAGTCCTCGTCGTGGAACTTGAGCTGATTTCTGCTGAAGTATTCCATTGAACCGGAGTCACCGTCATCCCAGAGGAATGCAGCGATACCCTCTGTAGAAAGTGCATTGCCTGCAACTGTCTCGAGGAATGCGAGCATTGAATCCTTTTCCTTGCCTTCAGCTGTAACTACGCCGTACTCGCCGATGATTACCGGAACGCCCTTGTCAACAAAGTTGCTCTTGAGCTTATTGAAACCGTTGATAACTTCACTCTTCTCAGCGTCTGTTCCCCATGTTGATGAATAGCCCCATGTAGAGTCTGTCTCAGCAACACAGAAAGTTGAAGGATTGTAGTAGTGGATATCTACAGCAACCATGTCATCGTCAGGAACGATGTACTTTGCATTGCAGGTATTTGAAAGATCAGCGTCAGCTCCTGCGAGGAGGAGGAGTCTGTCTGCGTTGTTGCCGCCTGTAGCGCGGACAACGTCTACGAATGCCTGGTTGAGAGTGTTGAGAGTATTGTAATCGTCATCTGTGTAAGGGTTGCCTGTAGTTGAGAACCAGCGAACCTCATTCATGCTCTGGAATACGAGGTGGTTGTCGTACTCGTTGAAGTTGTTAGCGATATCAGTCCACATAGCCTTGAACTGATCAAGGGCGTCGAGACCGGCATTAAGCCAGTTGGATGTGCCGGCTGTCTGCTCATTTACTGCGTCCCAGTGCATATCCATGATAACATACATATCATTGTTATAGCAGTAGTCAATAACTTCCTTGACACGAGCGATATAAGCGTCGTCGATCTCATAGGTAGAAGCGTCTGCGAACTCATACCACGTTACAGGAATTCTGATGCTGTCAAATCCATAATTATGGATCTCGTCGATCATAGCCTGAGTTGTAACGCTGTTGCCCCAGGCTGTTTCAACCTTAGTGCCGCCATGACCCCAGGCGTCGAAGGTATTACCGAGGTTTGTACCAAGACCCATGTCCTCGACAATATCAATAGCTGTTGTGGGTTCGGCAGCAACGACAGTGCCTAAGCTGCCGATTGAGCCTGCACATACTGAACCCAGCGCTGTGAGGGCAGTGAGGGCTGACAGTGTCTTTTTGCAGATTTTCATTTTTATCAAACTCCTTAAAAATAATTTCAGGGTGCATCTGAAAGCCCGTCTCATTTGTAAAAATTCCCGTAAAAAGCCGCACTGTTGTTAAAAATCCTCGAAATACGGCAGTATTACTGCGGCTTTTTCCTGATTGCAACTTTTTCTGTATATTTTTCCAAACAAGCCGTGTTTTCAGACGCACCCTAGTGTAATAAATCTACCATAATTCAGACAAAAAGTCAATAGATTAAGGCAATTTTATACAATTACTTTATCCGATTTGTGAATGACGTACAATCAAGTATTGAACTTTTTGTGTACTTTGACAATCGGCGTTGAAATCAGAGATTCAGCGTTCCGGAGTGCTGACGGGCTTCGGCGGCTTTGCGGGAAGCCTCACGGCGAGCCTTGCAGACCGCCTCGTACTTCTGGAGATCGCGGATCAGCTGACTGCTGATGAAGGAGAATGCCATTTTCGTCATGCCGTCGAGCGGCTCCGGAGGTTCTCTGCCCTCGGCGCAGGCGAAGATCGCTTTCATGAGCTTTCCTGCTTCCTCATTGCTGAGCATTCCAATGTGCTCGGCGTAGTCCATGTAGAGCACAAAGCTCTTTTTTCTTGGATTTTCTGCCATGTTAAACCTCCTTTTGCAATAGGGCGGTCAAAGCTTGCAGGGTACGCCGCCTCTGGCGTACCATTGTTATCTTGTCGGATATTATCGCCCTCTATAATAGGGCTGAAAAACGCCCTTATTCAATGCGAAAACGTTGCATATTGCAAAAGTTTAACAAAAAGTTTACAAAAAAGGGACGAACCTATGTCCGTCCCTTAAAATTATTATGTACTCACGCAAATCAATTTAAAAAATGATGTATTATTGGAGACAATTTTTGTAGGGTCGACCCTTTCCGCAAAAAACAAAATCTATGATTTTGCTCTTTTGCGCATGCCTTTGGCTCGGTCGACCGAAGTGACGTTAAAATTCACCTACGGGCAGCCGCAAGGGCTGCCCCTACAGTCGGATAACATAATACATAAATTATTTAAGATTTAAAATTGATTTGCGTGTTATGTACTACGCAAGCTTATAAAGAAGCCAAGCAAGCTCGATTATTCCCAGTCCGAGGAAAACAAGCATGGTTCTCATGCCGGGCTTTTTCACCTTGAACCGGGTGATGAATGCGATCGCTATCAGGAGCATTACCACGCCGTAGACGTTGGGGAAAAGCTCCTTGCCGATGTCTCCGCGGAAGCTGTAAAGAAGCGGAAAAATCAGCGAAACGCTTGTCACGGGGAGTCCCTCGTAGACCTTGCGTACATCTGTGGTTTTCTTCTGTCTGTCCTCCTCGGCAACGTTGAAGTATGCAAGTCTTATAACTGCACAAAGCGGAAATACGACCAGAATCGGCACATCAGCCCAGCAGTTCATGCCGATTGAGTAGCCGATAACTGACGGAAGAACTCCGAAGCAGACGAGGTCGCAGAGCGAGTCGATCTGGATTCCGAAATTTTTCTCGCATTCGGTACGCTGACGGGTCCGGGCGATCTTGCCGTCGAACATATCGCAGAGTCCGGAAAGCATGAGGCAGATCACCGCATATTCGGGATGAGGAGTGCCGCCGCAGATCCCCAGAGAGAAAAATATACCCAGAACAGATGAAATCAGACCGATGTATGTAAGAATAACCGTATAATTATAGTAACCAATCATGAATAAATCCCTCAAAATCAAAATTCTGCAAAATGCAGGTATTTACTCATTATATCACAGATTCCGATAGGTTTCAAGTGGAAATTTATACTTTTCTGCGTTTTCCTGAGGAAGTTTTTTTGGCAGTATTTTTCTTTGCGGATTTTTTTGCAGCTCCCTTTGCACGATTTTCCTTCATTCTGTCCTGACGAACCTTTTTATCTGCGGCTTTTTTATATGCTTCGTCGTAGAAGTACTCCTGAGCGTTGAGAGGAGCTTCTCCTTCGGCAGGCTCTGCGTGGATGTAATTGCCGTCGGACTGCATGATTCTTGCCTTTACGTTATCGGTCATGAAGATGCGGAACATATCGCTTATGCGCTTTTTGAGCTTCTTGTCGAGCACCGGTGCGGCAACCTCGACGCGGTTGACGGTGTTTCGGGTCATGTAGTCGGCGGAGCTGATGTATATCCTGCGCTCGTCGTTATCCTCGCCGAAGATATAGATTCGGCTGTGCTCGAGGAAGCGTCCCACGATGCTGCGGACGGTGATATTTTCGGTATAGCCCTTTACTCCGGCAATCAGACAGCAGATTCCTCTGATAACAAGCTCGACCTTTACTCCCGCCTGAGAGGCTTCAACGAGCTTCATGATAACGGTCTTGTCGGTGAGAGAGTTGATTTTTGCCGCAATATAGCCGTTTCCGCCGTCTCTGGCAATACGGATCTGCTCATCCATCAGCTCGAGAACTGGGTCTCTGAGACAAAGCGGAGCTACCAGAAGCTGTTTTGTCTCCTCGACGAAGGTGCCGCTTTGCAGAGAGTCGAAAACCTTTGCAGCGTCCTCGGCGATCTCACGGTTTGAGGTGAGAAGCGAAAGGTCGGTATAAAGACGGGCTGTTTTTTCGTTGTAGTTGCCTGTTCCTATCTGAGTGATGTAGTCGAATGCTCCGCCCGGAGCCTTTCTTGTGATAAGAAGCAGCTTTGAGTGAGCCTTATAGTCTCCGGGGCCGTAGATGACCTTGCAGCCTGCCTGCTGGAGTATCTTTGACCACTCGATGTTGTTGGCTTCGTCGAACCGGGCACGCAGCTCGATCATTACGAGAACCTCCTTGCCGTTGTCGGCGGCTGTGCACAGAGCGTCGATGACCTTACTGCTTCGTGCAAGGCGGTACAGGGTTATCTTTATTGACGTGACCTTGGGGTCGCTTGCCGACTCTCTCAGGAGACGTATGAACGAAGAATCAATTGACTCATAGGGATAGCTCAGCAGGACATCCTTGGACTTGATCTGTGCGAAAACGGAACGGCTCTCGGAAAGGGCTGTTGTTTTCTGGGGAGTTCTCGGAGCAAATTTAAGCTCGGGGAGCTCAGAGAGGTCTGCAAGTGAGTAAAGATAAGACAGATCCAGCGGAATCCTCGACACGAATACACGCTCGTTCTTGAGCTTGAGCTTCTTGCAGATGTAGTCAAGGGCAGAGCGGCTGAATTCGTCGGAGATTTCCAGTCTGACGGGAGCGAGCTTCTTTCGCTTGGCGACAAGCTCCTCCATGCGCTCACGGAAGTCCGAGCCCTTGCCCGAAACCATGATATCGGCGTTTCTTGTAACTCTCAGAAGGGTTCTGTCGATGACCTTATAGCCCTTGAAAAGGAGATGTACAAAGTGAAGCACTACCTCCTCCTCGAGAATGAAGCGCTTTCCGCCTGCGCCCAGAGGTATCACACGCTCGTTGTGGTCGTGCTTTATGGGGACGATTCCGATTACTACGTCCTTTTTAGCCTGAATCTGGACTGCTGCGTAGATCTCCTTGTTCTTGAGGAACGGGAACGGCAGCGAACGGTTCACGATGATTCCCGAGATGAACGGCTTGATCTCACGCCGGAAATAAAGCTCGAGGAAGGTCAGCTCCTCCTGCGTTGCGGTTTCAAAGCTGACGTGCTCAAAGCCGTAGGGCGCAAGCTCCTCCATAGTTTTCCTGTACGCCTCCTCAGTCATCGGCTGCAAACGGCGCACCTTCGTGAATATTGCGTCAAGCTGCTGTGCAGGAGTCATTTTTGTTTTCGAGTCCTGCATATTCTTGTGGAGCTTGGCTTCGTCCGTGATTGAGCCTACACGCACCATAAAGAACTCGTCGAGATTACTTTGATAAATTGCAGAAAATGAGAGTCTGTCAAGAAGCGGAACGTTCTTGTCCATAGCCTCCTCGAGGACTCGCTTATTGAATTTGAGCCACGAAAGCTCTCTGTTTTCAAGAAATTCCATAACGACCTCCGATTTATGCAAGAAATGTAAAATATGTGTAAAATTACCATATAATCTTGCGGAATTTGTACCTTTATTATACAACTTTCTCGATTGGTTGTCAAGGCGTTGTAAATGCGGAATTCGGAATTGCGGTATCGCCTAACGGCGATGATTGAAATATGTGAATCATATCCTGTAGGGTCGCCCCTACGGTATTATTAAATCCGTCCGGCATCGCCGGATATCATTAATTACGAATTAAAATCATTCCCTCTACTTGACAAATCCTGCGAATTGACGTACAATGTAATAGATTAATATCATCATTCTGAAACGAGGTACATATATATGCTGAAAAATAACGAAAAGGTAATGGATAAAATCGTTGACCTTTGTAAATCCAAGGGATTCGTTTATCCCGGTTCCGAGATTTACGGCGGTCTTGC
>JAFTPG010000072.1 GCA_017463375.1 Ruminococcus sp.
ATTCCTGCACAGCTCTTTGAGTGATTGTACTGCGTCATTATCCTCCCACGCGACTGATACCGGTGTGCCGCCGATCGTCATTTGAAGGTCGCCGCTCTGTACTTCCTGCGGCTGTTCTTCCTCATATTCCGGCTGATCGTAATTATTTTGAGGCTGTTCCTGCTCAGCTTCAGTGGGAGTCGGCTCTGCAGCCGTATTCTGTGTTTCAGGTATGGATGAAACCTTTTGTGTTGCGGCAATAGTAGACTGAACTGTCTCCTTAACCGCTGTAGTTGCTGTTGTCGCGGCTTGCACGGTCGGTGCAGTTTTTTCGTTCCGGCTCTGCTCACTATTGCAGGCAGCTAAGAGAATCATCAAGCTGAACAAAAAAAGTATCAGAAAACCTTTTCTCATGGCATTCACTCCGTTTCGATATGCTTGATGAACCTTGCGGGCACACCGCCCACAACCGTATTGGCTTCAACATCTTTGTTGACGACCGCTCCTGCGGCGATCACTGCGCCGTCACCGATCGTTACTCCCGGCAAGATGGTGACATTTGCGCCGATCCAGACATTCTTTCCGATGGCAACAGGCTTAGGGATCAGGTTCGCACGCTTGCTCGGTTCCATTTGGTGATTGAGCGTCGCGATCACCGTTTTCGGCCCCACCAGCGTTCCGTCGCCGATGGTGATCCCACCCTGATCCTGAAACTGGCAGCAGGAGTTGATAAAGACGTTCCTGCCGATCTTCAGATTCTTTCCGCAGTCGGTGTAGAATGGCGGGAACATATACGCTCCCTCGGGGAACTCTCTTCCGGTCAGCCGTTCCATCAGCGCCTTGATCTCGTCGGGCGTATGATAAGCGTTATTCAACTCAGCCGTAATCTTCATCGCCTCATTGGACAGCTCGGTCATTTTCAGATGCACCTCGCTGAACGCGACGACTTCTGAACCGCTGTCCAGTACAGTTATAAACTCTTCATTTGTCATCAGATCACCTTCTCTTTGTTTGTATTATAACGCACAACCGATAAAATTACAAATACTTATATCGAATACTGCATTATGCTTTACAGGCATAGATAAGTGTGATATGATAATGGCGAGGTGAAAATGATGGAACTGAGAGTGTTGCAATACTTTTTGGCAGTAGCAAGAGAAGAAAGTTTCACAGGTGCAGCGAACGCTCTGCACTTGAGCCAGCCAACCTTATCGCGCCAGCTTAAAGATTTGGAAATGGAGCTCGGCAAACAGCTGTTTATCCGCGGCAGCAAGAAGATTGAGTTGACAGATGAAGGCAGAATTCTCAAGAAACGTGCAGAGGAAATTGTGAGCCTTGTCAATAAGACTGAGAATGAGATCGCCGTTTCCGATGATCATATCGCGGGTGACGTCTTTATCGGTGCGGGCGAAACAGTCGGTGTGCACTATCTGACAAAAGCGGCAAAGCGTGTGAGGAACGACTACCCCGACATTCATTTCCACATCATCAGCGGTGACAGGTCGGACGTTGTAGAAAGGCTGGACAATGGTCTTGTTGATTTTGGGTTGGTTTTCGGCAGTATTGATGACACCAAATATGAATCCATCAATATCCCGAACAGCGACGTGTGGGGTGTTTTGATGAGAAAAGATAGCCCTCTCGCGGAAAAGGAAATGATAGAACCGAAAGATCTATACGACAAACCGCTGATTGTTTCCCGTCAGGCTGACAAGACAGGAATTGTAAAACGCCTGCTTCACCGCTCTGCCGATAAGCTGAACATTATCGCCACCTACAACCTGATTTTCAACGGTACGCTGATGGTGCAGGACGGCTTGGGATATGCGTTGTGCCTCGAGAGCGTTCATCAGCCGGATCGGAACAGAGAACTGATCTTCAAGCCTCTGTCCACCGCCGTCAGCGAGGAACTGCACATCGTATGGAAAAAGGACAATGTGTTTTCCAAAGCTTCGCAAAGGTTTCTTTATGAAATATCAAAATCTGCGAAATCATCACGCATATCTTACGAGTGTTTGTGAAATGTTCAAGTTTTGTTAAAATTATGTTAATTGATACTTAGCATTAAATTTTTTACAAACAAAGAGCCGCCGTAGGCAGCTCTTTGTAAAATACGTTTTTATTCAATCAAGTTCTTCCCTTTTCCTGTGGTTATCTTGCTGTGCAACATAATCAAAGCCATTCGTATGATATACCAGAGATCGGTCAAAGCATTCAGTATGAGCAAACCACCGATACCTCTCTGCATACTTTTGATGACGCCTTCGTTGGCTACAATCATCGTTACGCCCAGCCCTATCATCACGATACTGATAAATACGCCCAAGACCATTTTCCAGTTGAACTTTTTCTCGATTTTGATTACCTCAATCATATTGATCAAGTTCATGATAACCGTGACTATCGCAATGATATATCTCGTATACGGCTCCGCGATTTCCGGACGAAAGAAGAAAAAAATGCCGACAGCGCCGAGAATGACGCTAAAAAAGATGAAAATAAAATCTAAAATATTTCTTTCTTTTGACAGAAGGTGGACAAAAATATTGACAACAGCGGCAATCGACAGTACCGCGGCCGCTATTTTGACGGTTCCCGTCATATCTCCATTCGGCATAATAATAAACATAAGGCCCTGAACAAACAATACCAACGAGGCGATAATTTTGTTTTTCAGCAGAGATAAAATCCATTTCACCGTTTGTGCTACAAAGTTCTTATTAACGTTCATGATAACGTCTCCTTTTTGATGTTTGGGGACGAATTTGCCGATATATTCTGAAGCCTAACCTTACCGCTCCATCAATAATAAGCAAAATACCAACGGACATTGCATAAGCGAAGATGGTATCGTAGGGTGCAACAAGAAAGCTTGCGCCGTAGATAAATAGAAGGATTGTTTCAAGAGCGTGAATCACACGCATAAAGATGTTGTCCGTCTTTGCAGTTGCTTTAGCGAGTTGTCGGAATGCAAGGATAATCGCAAACACGCCACAGAGAATACTGCCCAGCATAAAGAGCGCATTTTCTTTTACCACAATCACAACACATAGGGCAAGCAATATTACAAGAAGATAAATACGCTCCTTCACACTGACAAAATTCCACTTAGCCTGATACAGTCTTTTAATCGTCAAGACCAATTCAGCAACAGCAAGGACGAGGAAGAACACCATTGCAGTTATCTCCAGCGACTTTTCAGACGCAAACAGGAAAAAGATACCTAAAGCAATGAGAATAAAGCATTTCAATACCTGACATTCATCAAGCCATTTTACAAACCCCATTCTTCGAATATTCGTGAAAATGTTTCCAAATGCCGCCTGCGTCGGCAAGGACGCTACGGTTCTTCTTGTTGTACTACTGGAATTCAGAAGCTTGAGCAGCAGATTTTCTATGCCGCCGACGCCGTCTTTCATCACATCCGTAACCGTCAAAGCACCATCAGCAGAAAGCGCCCCAAAGAATTCATCTACAAATATTTTACGCTCCTTTTGACTGACGTTCTCTATCCATTTGTCGATGATATTGTTGAGTTTTTTCGCCTGCGGGTCGTTCTCGGAAACACGGACTAATTCACCGTAATCAACGCCCCAAGAAAACAAATCGTGCTGGTTCAATCCCTCTGCCGAGGAATCCACGATGACGGTATTGCTTATTTCGGGCTCAAAGAGCTTGCCTATAACGCAAAACTTTGGAATTATCCTCATTGCTCTGCGGTTGACCTTTGCGATTGTGGAGGTATCCAGCACCTCCGGACAAAAGCCGGGACCGTCAAGCAGATACACTTGTTCTACATGATCCCATATTTCAAAACGCAGATGTGCGGCGGCATACAGCGCAAGGTTAGCTCCCTTGCTGTGACCACAGATAAAGTTCCTCGTTCCGGGGACTATATTCGATTTTGCGTACTCAGTTGCCAGCTCCTGCGCTTCGGTGCGAGTGAAAGAAATCATGAAATCCTCTTTCCAACCCGCTAAAGTATCATCCGTACCACGATAGGCTATAAAATTAAAGTCGTTCTCCTGCTCGAAAGTTACTGCGGAAAACTGAACCGCCCTCTGATGATCAAGCTTCTCCACATAATTTTTTAGAAGCATACTGCCGAAACGCGCAGACTGAGCCGCCGCTTCTATAAACTTGGTGCTCCACGGATTACCTCTGCCGGAAAATACAGGCTGCACCTGCCTTTCAGCGAGAATTTTCAGATAGGTTTCTCTTAGCGTTAGGGGCTTTTGACCGTAATTCTTAAAGAGTTTGAAATCAAAATAGGAGAGCTGTGCCAGCACCAGCGCATCTACATCACAAAACTCTTTTTCCCTGAATGAAAAGTTCCCTATCCATTTCACATAATCAAAAATATTATTCATCTTCCATTCTCCCCATGCAACAGTTTTTCGGTAAGCGACAGTATCTTCGGTGCGATTCTCTCTTTCTGCTTTTGATTCACATAATTGCGTACCGGGAAGGTCAAAGCTACCATCGCAATACCAATCACACCGATAACAATACCTAAAGCAAACAGCGAATCACTAAGGCGCAGGATAATACTCATTCCTGTGCCGAATATCAGCGTGCCGGAGACAATCATTACGGCGGTAAGGATTTTTCCGAGACGGGATGAGCGTTTGTCGAGCTTTCTCAGTTCCTCCATCGTCGCTTCTCTTTCGGTTATCTCAGCAGCGCTGTTGATTTTATATCTTTTTTGAATGGCTAAAAGCTCCTCACGTTCCTGCGCCGAGTAGGTATAGTCAAAAGTATTGTTATCCATTTTAAACCTCCGAAATGGTATGCCTTCGGGCGTTGATGAGCATAAAAGCCGAGATCCCCAATATTATTACGAGAACAGCAATACCCGTTATACTGTTAAACAGCGCGGCAAAATAGCTGTCATTATTAAAGGAATGGAGCATCGCAGTTTGAAGAGTGAACATTGATACGACCGCTACAGCTAAGTCAAGCGATTTTGCGGCGGAAAACAACGGTGTTCTGAATTTTCTGTCTTTGATTAAAGACACCATGACGATATGGATACGATAGAACGCATAGAGTGCCATCACAAAAATCAAGGAACCGGGATAACTGTAGCTCTGTCCCTGCCATATTACCTGAATGATGATACCTGAAAGCGTAATGTTGATTAATCCCATTAGCCATCCTGTACGCCGATAACTTCTCCACTCTTTTTTGAGCGTGTCGCCATCTGTCCTCAGCTTCCATTTATAGTCAGTATGTATCAGCGAAAATTTCAGAAAAACCAACAAGAAGTAATAGATTGCAATCGCAATGGCAAAAAACGATTGAATCACGATACCCGATATCAGTTTAAACAAAACGTAAACGATATTAACAGCTGTTCCAAAATAGAGAGCAATGCGTGAGCGAAACTCCAAATCCCAAAAATATCTGTCGATAGGTTTGAGCGTTCTAAGCTTACCAATGCCTTTTTTTATTCCGGGAATCAGCATGGTTGTAATCAATACACAAAGAGCATACGCGGAAAGTAAATAGGAAATATACACGAGAGGACCTTCCATTTGCGTAGTCCAAACTACTGCTTCAATGGAGAGGAACACTCCCGCTGTGATGACGTTTGCAGGAAAGGGAGGGAAGAAAATAGCGCGGACTGTCTTTTTGAGCCTATGCATCCCTGTTCCTCCTGAGCTTTACGGCAAAAGTGCTACCCTTACCAAGTGTGCTGTTCACTGAAATCTCAGCGCCGGTAATGTCGATCACGCGCTTCACCAGAGCCAGTCCTAAGCCGTTACCTTGTGAGGCGTGGGATGTGTCTCCTTGATAGAATTTATCGAAGATATGACGTCCTGTATCGGCAGAAATACCGCAACCGGTATCGCTGACGCTAACCGACACAAAGTCATGATCAACTGAAAGCTTCACGCTTACCGTACCTTTTTTTTTGGTGAACTTGAAGGCGTTAGAGAGCAGGTTATTCCATACAAGGCTAAGTAATTCTTTATCGGAACAGATAATGACCTCATCAGGGATATCAATGTCAAGCTCGATTTCTTTATCCGTCCATACTTGCTCAAAGCCGAGTACGGCTTCGCCAAGCTGTCCGCTGAGGTCAAATTCTTCCGCTTTCGGCTTCAACTGCTGACTTTCCAAACGGTTGAGTCTCAGGATGTTGGTGATCAATTCGCTAAGCCTCTGTGACGCTGCTGTGATTGACGCAGCGTACTCAATGCGTTCTTCATAAGCGATATTCTCGCTTTGTAACAGCTGAGAGTAGTTTTGCATAATTGTAAGCGGCGTTTTGATTTCATGCGATACATTAGAGATAAAATCTGTTTTTAAAGTTTCTACCGAACTTAACTCCTCGGTCATAGTGTTGATACTTTGGACGATAGGAAGAAAGTCGCGGCTGATACCGTTTTCGTCTATCCGTTCCGAAAAATCTCCATTTGTTACCGTTTCAAGTCCTCTCCGAATTATTTTAACAGGTTTTTCAACGGTATAATAGTTGATGATATAATATACTCCGGCAAAAAGCAGACTAATAAAAATGATATTGCCCGCTGTTATGGGAGCCGCCTGTCTGATTTCCTCCTCGGTATAGTTGAGAGATTGCAGGAACAATATGAAAGAGCAGGATACCGCGAAACAGTTAATTAAAAAGAACGTGAAAAAGGATATGAGATAACGCCATAAACGCTGATGTTGTTTCATTGCAGCACCGCCTTATAACCAAGTCCGTGGACGGTCTGTATCTCAAAATTATCGCAGTCCGCAAGCTTTGTTCTCAGCTTTGTCATATAGACATCTACAGTTCTTGTAGAGGCAGTGCTGTCAACATCCCAAAACTCGTCCATTAGCTGTTGACGAGAGAAAGTTTTTTTGGGATACGACAGGAGTTTATAGAGAATATTGAACTCGCGGACGGTCATGTGGATCTCTTCGCCGTTTAAAGATGCGGTATGTTCGTCGAGGTCCATCGAGAAACTGCCGATATCGAGCTTGTGGCTGGTGGCGATCTTCGAGCGTCTAAGCAGTGCTCCGATTCTTAGGAGCAGCTCGTCAAGGTTGACGGGCTTTGTCATATAGTCATCGATGCCGATGCGATAGCCTCGCTGCATAGAAAGTATATCATCTTTCGCTGTCATAAATAGGATTGGGATTTCATCGTTCAGTTGTCTGACGGTGCGAGCGAACTCAAAGCCGTCGATTTCCGGCATCATGATGTCCGAAATAATCAAATCAAAAATATTCTCATACATCGCGTCATATGCACCATTCGCCGAAAGACACCCGATTGCCTCAAAACCGTTGTTTTTCAGAAAAGAACATACGCTTTTATTTAGGTCTTTATTATCCTCTACTACCAATATCTTGAACATGATCCACTTCCTTATTTTACTGTGTCTAATCTTATCATACAAATGTTAAAGTTTTGTTAAAGTCATTCTGTAAAACAAAAATTCCTGTATCCATCATACCGTAATACAGGAATTTCTTCGAGGCTATGGTTTTGCGTATTCGGATATCTTTCGAAAACAATCTTTGCAACAGAATCAGTATTATCACCACAGCCATCCGATATCCATTGTATAAGGTATCCGGTAAATCTCGCTTTTAAAAACGCGCTTCGATAAGGGCTTCTGCCTCGGTTAATTATGGATTGACGCACCGCTCCGGTGTAAGAGTGTGCTCCCCAAAAGCACCGAAAACCTTCTCGTAAATACTACTATCCGATGCGTTGGCTATGCTGCTGTAAAACACCTTATTCTGCTCGATGAAGATTAGCAAAGCGGAAACCGCGTTCAGACTCTGTTCCCAATACGCGTGCTTTGCTTTTTACAGACCCGATACGCAAAGGGCTGAGATTAACACAGCACACTACCTGCGTTCGAGCCAAATCTTTCAGTGAATACAGCGTAGTAATCTGTGCTGACGATTTTTAAATTCCGATTTCATTACCGAAATCTATCGTGAGAACATAAGGAGGATTGCGAGATTTTTTGTTCTCTTTTACTTAGATAATAGTACCTGCCCGAACATCAACTTTATCAAACTACTCAATATTGATCATTATTTTCTCCAGTTTCCGTAATATATAGATTGCTTGAACAGTTGTCCACCCTAATGGTTTTCAGTATAACACCTTATCTGCCAAAAAATATTTTTTTAAATCCAGAAAATCTCTACGGTATTTCACGCCGAAATACTCGGCGAGTTCGACCATATCCTCGTCCTTGATGGTGTTGAGACGCGGGAGGTGGGCGGTGAGTATATAGATCTGTGCTGCCTTCTCTACAGTTTCGACCAGTCCGAAGGTCTCGTCAAGATTCTTGCCTGCACCGTAGATACCGTGCAGCGACCAGATGACAAGACGGAATTCCTTCATCTTCTCTGCCGTCGCCTCTCCGATGGAGTTGGTGCCGCAGAGCAGCCACGGCAGGATACCGACACCGTCGGGGGACACGACGATATCGTAAGATAATAATTCAGAAGCATCACTCAACAATTCACATAATATTGAAAAAAGGTATTATTCAGAGTAAATGTTGACCGCACGATTCGCGTTTTACGGATCGTGCGGTTTATTATATGTCGTTACTGTCCGTAATAGGCGTTCTTGCCGTGCTTTCTGAGGTAGTGCTTATCGAGCAGAGCCTGCTGCATGGAGCCGCGTTCGGGAGATATCATCATCGCGTGCCAATCCATGAAAGCGACCTCTTCCATCACAACGGCGTTGTGCACCGCTTCCATCGCGTCCTTGCCCCAAGCGAAGGGACCGTGAGAGAACACCAGCACGCCTGGTACCATTGCGGGGTCGCGATCCTCGAAAGTCTCGACGATCACCGTACCGGTCTCCTTTTCATACTCGCCCCGGATCTCATTCTCAGTCATCGGGCGGGTACAGGGAATGGACCCATAGAAGTAGTCGCCGTGCGTCGTGCCCATCGCGGGGATATCTCTGCCCGCCTGTGCAAAGCTGGTTGCCCAGCGAGAGTGGGTGTGGACGATGCCGCCGCATGCAGGAAACGCTTTATACAATTCGATGTGTGTAGGCGTGTCCGAAGAAGGCTTCCATTTACCCTCCACCACATTGCCTTCAAGATCTACGATCACCATGTCATCGGGTGTCATGTCGTCATAGGACACACCGGACGGTTTGATAGCGACAAGACCGCTTTTGCGGTCGATTTCCGAAACGTTGCCCCAGGTGAAGGTAACAAGACCGTACTTCGGCAGAAGCAAATTGGCTTCGCAGACTTTCTTTTTCAGTTCTTCCAACATTTATAGCACCTCCGTCGCCTTATGCTCTACAGGGAACGCTTTTTTATATCGTGTAAGGAAAACCGCAAAGCCGTCTATATCCGGCGGCTCTGCCATGATCGTTACGGTCTTAGCGTCGGCAAAAACCTTTTTGTCGAGGTAGTCCTCAAGCGTTTCGTTTTGATCTTGCCGCAGACAGTACGCTGCGAGAAGCGCCATGCCGTAGGGACCGCCTTCTCCCGCTGTCTCCATCACCGATACGGGAGCGCCGACTGCCGCTGACAGCATTCGCTGTCCAATCCTCGGCGTTTTGAAAAATCCGCCGTGACCGTACAGCTTTTCTATCTTTACACCTTCGTCGCCCGTGAGAATATCAAGCCCGATCTTCAGGGTCGCAAGAGCCGAATAAAGATGCGTCCTCATGAAGTTAGCCAGTGTGAAACTACAGTTCTGCATTCTTGCAAAGATCGGTCTTCCTTCGTCGAGATCTGTGACTCCCTCACCTGAGAAATAGTTATATGAGATCAGCCCGCCGCAATCGGCATCACCGTCAAGCGCAGTGTTGAACAGTCTTGTGTAAAGTTCGCCCTTATCAATATCTGAACCGATCATACGGGCAAATTCTCCGAACAGCTCCACCCACGCGTTTATATCCGAGGTGCAGTTGTTGCAATGCACCATTGCGACCGGTTTGCCGTCAGGCGTTGTGACCATATCGATCTCTCGGTGTACACCGAGCGGCTTATCGGTGACGATCATGGCAAAGTCCGACGTCCCCGCCGATACGTTTCCGGTTTTGACGCGCACTGAGTTCGTTGCCGCCATACCGGTTCCGGCGTCACCCTCGCAAGGCGCCAGTAAAATATCAGGAACAAGATCCCCGTCAGGATCAAGGAAGCGTGCGCCCTTTTCAGTCAGTTTACCAGCCTTTTCTCCGGCGACAAGGACCTTAGGCAAAATGTCACGGATTTTCCATGAGAAACCTTTTGCAGCGATCAGTGCATTGAATTTTTCGACCATCCCGGCGTCGTAATCAAGCGTCTTGCTGTCGATTGGAAACATACCGCTTGCTTCACCGATACCAACAGCTTTAACGCCTGTGAGAAGATAATGGATATAGCCTGCAAGCGTAGTCAGATAAGCTATGTCTTTTACATGTTTTTCTCCGTTTAGCACAGCCTGGTACAAATGCGCAATACTCCAACGCTGGGGAATATTGAAGCCGAAAAGAGCGGTCAGCTCCGACGCCGCTTCACCCGTGACAGTGTTGCGCCAGGTGCGAAAGGGACAGAGCAAATTATCATTTTTATCAAAAGGCAGATAGCCGTGCATCATTGCGGAAATACCGATCGCGCCGACCGTTGTCAGCGTTAAGCCGTATTTTTCTTTAACATCTCGCTTCAGATCGGCATAGCACGCCTGTAAACCTGTATGGATCGCGTCAAGCGAATAGGTCCATATCCCGTTTTCAAGTTGGTTTTCCCACGTGTGACTGCCCTGCGCAATGGGAACATAGTGCTCACCGATCAGCACGGCTTTGATGCGCGTCGAACCGAGTTCTATCCCCAGAACGGTTTTCGTCAAATCGATCATTTCAGTTTCCATATAAGATCCTTTACAAGCAGCTCTTCCTCAAGTTTTTCGGGTGTCGTGTCCTTTGTGATATGGACAAATTCTATATCCATCATCCTCGCCCAATCGCACATTTGTTCAGCGGTGACATCGTAGGAAAGCACGGTATGATGCGCACCGCCTGCGGTGATCCAGCATTCAACGCCCGTGGTGAGGTCCGGCATTGCACGCCACATCACGCGGGCAACAGGGAGATTGGGCATCGGCATGATCGGCTTTACCGCCTCAATATCCTGAACGACGAGACGAAGGCGTCCGCCCATATCGATCAGGCTTGCGACGATGGCAGGTCCCGATTTTCCCTCAAACACAAGGCGAGCGGGGTCTTTTTCATTCATGCCGATGCCGAGATGATGCGTCTCAATGCGCGGCTTATCCGCTGCAAGGCTTGGGCAGACCTCCAGCATATGGGCGCCGAGCGAATACTCCTGACCCTCGACAAGATGATAGGTGTAGTCCTCCATAAAGGCCGACGCGCCGTTACCGCCTTCACCCATTGCCTTCATAATGGCGGTCATTGCGGATACCTTCCAGTCGCCCTCGCCGCCGTAGCCGTAGCCCTGCGCCATCAGGTGCTGTGAGGCGAGGCCGGGAAGCTGTTCCATACCGTATAGATCCTGGAAGGTGTTCGTAAATGCGATACAGCCTTCTCGGTTCATCATTCTCTTTATTGCGATCTCTTCTTTTGCCTGATAGCGGATGGCGGCGGTGTTGTCGGTGGCGACGTCATATTTGCTTTCATATTCCGCGACAAGCGCGTCGATCTCTTCCTCGGTTACGGCGTTCATCTCTTTTACAAGATCGCCAACAGCCCAGGTGTTGACCTGCCAGCCAAGCTTGATCTGTGCTTCCACTTTATCGCCTTCGGTCACGGCTACTTCTCGCATATTGTCGCCGAAGCGCATGACCTTCATCTCTTTGGACACGGCCACGCCGACCGCCGCCCTCATCCAGTCGGACAGGCGCTTATGCACCTTCGCGTCCTGCCAGTAGCCGGCGATGACCTTGCGGGGCTTGCGAAGTCGCGCTCCCAGAAAGCCGTGCTCCCGGTCTCCATGGGCTGCCTGGTTCAGATTCATGAAGTCCATATCGATCTCCGCGTTGGGAATCTCCTTGTTATACTGCGTTGCCAAATGGCACCAGGGCTTCTGCAGATCCCGCAGCCCGTCGATCCACATCTTACTGGGACTGAAGGTGTGGCACCAGGTGACGATCCCGGCGACCTCGTCGCGGTAGTTGGCCTCCTTGATCACGTCGCTGATTTCCTTGTTGGTTTTGGCGGTCACCTTGTATACCAGTGGGTACGGAAGCACCTTGGAAAGCTCCTCCGCCATCTCCCGGGCGCGGGCGTCCACCGTATCCAGCACGTCCTGCCCGTACAGGAACTGACTCCCGACTACAAACCAAAATTCACGTTTCATCATGATTCTCCTTTACTTCAAGTAGCCTTCGCGGCCCTTAACGCCGAAGCGTTTTTCCAACTGGTGCATCTGCTCATCGGTGATCGTGTTCACGCGGGGCAGATGGGCGATCTTCATGAAGATCTCTGCGGCTTTCTCGGCGGTCTCAATGAGGCCGAAGGTCTCGTCCAAGTCCTTCCCCGCGCCGTAAATGCCGTGCTGCGCCCAGACCACCAGACGGGCGGTTTCCATCTTCTTCGCCGTCGCCTCGCCGATCTCGTTGGTGCCGCAGAGCATCCAGGGCAGCACGTTCACCCCATCCGGGAATACCACGATGCACTCGGTGCACATTTGCCAGAGCGTGCGGGTAAACTCCCGCTCGTCAAGGGTATGCACGTAGGTCATGGCCAGCAGGTTGCCGGGGTGGCAGTGCATGACGACTTTGTTTTCGCCATCGACTTTTAATCGCGCCACATGGCTCATCATGTGGGCGGGAAACTCACTGGTGAACCTGCCGCCGTCGGTAAAGCCCCAGAGAAGCTCGGCGCTCTCCCCGCCGTTGGTGAGGCGCACAATGCCCAGATTCACCTCGGGCGCGTACTGTACGTTTTTAAAATACTTGCCCGTGCCGGTGACCAGAAAATACTTTCCGTTCAGCTCAGGAGCGGAAAAGCCGGTGGAAATGGTGCGGAGAACGGTGTCAAGAGCCAGATATTCCCCTACCTCGGCCTCATCCAGCAGCAGCGAGATATTGCCGCCGTTGCGCTCGTCCCAGCCGTGGTCATACATATTAGTGGCGGTGCGGATCATCTCCACTATAAAGGGAGCAGTCAAAATATCTTTCATACTCTCTTCTCCAGAACTTCTTTCTCGTATTTTTTTACTTCCGCGAACCACTCTCCGTCCCTTGGCTTGCCGCACTGCCGGCAATACTCGTCCCAGACCTCGCCGAAGGGAGCGGTCTTCAGCTCCTCCTGGCGTACCATCAGCTCGGTGAACTGATCGGTGTCCTGCAGTTCCTTCAGCGCCTCCACGGGCTGCAAAAGGGCAAAAAGCAGCGCCTTCTGCACATTTCGGTAACCGGTGACCCAAGCGGAGACGCGGTTGATGGAGGCGTCAAAGTAATCCAGAGCAATGTTCACGCGCCCCTCCAGTCCGCCGCAGCGGACGATCTCCCGGGCGATCTCCCGCGTCTCATCGTCAAAGAGCACCACATGGTCTGAGTCCCAGCGGATGGGACGGGTGACGTGCAGCGCGATCTCCGAGAAGAAGGCCAGCAGCGCCGGGATCTTATCCGACACCACCTCCGTAGGATGATAGTGCCCGTTATCCATGAGAGGGATGCACTTATCCCTGTTCATGGCAGCGTAGCTCAGGCAGAACTCCGCGCTGCCCACGGTGTAGGCTTCCACGCCGATGCCGAAGACCTTGCTCTCCACGCAGGGCTTGACCAGTTTGAAATCATATGGCTCGGAGAGAATTTCGTCGATGCTCTCCCGATAGCGAACGCGAGGGCCCATACGGTCAGCGGGCACGTCCTTAAAGCCGTCGCCGGTCCAGATATTCATGGTGCAGGGCTGCCCCAGCTCCTCGGCCAGATACTGGGAGATGCGGATGCAGGCCCTGCCGTGCTCGATCCAGAATTTCCGCGTCTCCTCGTTGGGACTGGAGAGCGTCAGCGGGTCACACTTGGGGTGGGAGAAGAAAGTGGGGTTAAAGTCGCAGCCCAAGCCCCGCGCCTTGCAAAAGTCCACCCAGGGCTGAAAGTGCCTGGGCTCCAGCTTGTCCCGATCCGACCATTCGCCGGGTGCGAAGATGGCGTAACTGGCGTGCAGATTCAGCTTGGGTTTTCCGGGGATCAGGCTGAGCACCTTGTCGATATCCGCCATCAGTTCCTCCGGCGTCCGGGCCCGGCCGGGGTAGTTGCCGGTGGTCTGGATGCCGCCGGTGAGAGGCGCGTCGGGATCGGTGTCGAAGCCGCGCACGTCATCCCCCTGCCAGCAGTGCAGAGAGATGGGGACGGTTTTCAGCTTTTCGATGGCCGCCTCGGCATCCACCCCCAGGGCGGCGTATTTTTCTTTCGCTTCCAAATAGCTCATTTGTCTGCCTCCATCTGTATTTTCAGATTACCCAGCGCCGTTGCCTCGATGGGCAGGGCGATTACTTTTTTTCCGATGGCCTCTTCTGTCAGGCGGTTGAGAAAGTCATTTTTCGCCCCGCCGCCCACGATATACAGCTTCTCATAATGCTTGCCGGTATTGTGCTGCAGCTCCTGACAGGCGTTCATGTAGCATAGCGCCAGACTCCGATAAGCGCAGCGGAAGTAGTCGCCCGGGGTCTGCGGCGTCATGGCAAGCGCCGCGTCAAAAGCAGCCTTCATACTCTCAGGAGCCATAAACGCGGGAACGTTGGCGTTCACCGTCTCCTCAAAGCGGCTGGCCTCCGCTTCTGCCACGATCTCGCCGAAGGGCTTTTCCGGGCAGAGCTCAGAGCGCAGACGGTTCACCAGCCACATGCCCATGATGTTCTTCTGATAGCGGTTGTAGCCCACACCGCCCTCATTGGACCAGTTGGCAAGTTCACTGGCGGCATTGATGATCGGGTTTTTAGTTTTGACACCCAACAAGCTCCAGGTACCGGAGGAGATATAAGGCTGATCCTCTTCCATGGGGATCCCCTCCACCGCGGAGCCGGTATCGTGGGTAGCGCAGAGGGCGCATTTGATTCCTTCATACTCGCCGATGACAGTTCCCGGCTGTTGAAGTTTCTGGAACAGATGTGCCGGGAGGCCAAGCGCCGAAAGAATCGCCGGGTCGTACTCTCCGGTCTCGGCATTCACCATGCCGCCGGTGGTGGCGTTGGTGTATTCATGGGACATGACGCCGCAGAGCTTGTACATCAGGTATTCCGGCATCAGCAGGAAGTCCGTCACGTCCTCCAACCGCCCGGCTTCTTTATCCGCATAGAGCTGATAAATCGTATTAAAAGGCTGGAATTGAATGCCGGTGTGACGGTAGAGGCGGGTAAAAGAAATTTTCTCATGTACCAACGGAATCACAGCCTCGGTGCGGCTGTCCCGGTAGGCGTAGCAGGGACGCACCTCCTCGTCGCCGCGCAGGAGAACGTAATCCACGCCCCAGGTGTCAATGGAGAGACTCTCAATCGGGCCAAATCGGTCTTTCGCCCGGATAATGCCCTGCTTCACATGGGTAAGCAGGCTGTCAATATTCCAGGTCAGATGTCCGTCCAAAAGCTCTGTCCCATTGGGGAAGCGATATACTTCCTCCGTTTTTACTGCGCCATCTTCTTTCCATCCGACAATATGCCGACCGGAAGAGGCTCCAATGTCGATTGCCAAATAATACTTCATTTGAAATATTCCAATTTCCATTCATCACGCCAGCGAATCGCAGGCTTGCCGTTTTCAAATTCAAGCGGCAGCCACACATAGCGGGCTATACTTGTGTTTTCTGTGTGAGTCATGAGCTTTTCCGGCAGTTTTCCGGCAGTTTTCGGACTTTTATCGGGATTTTTAAAGCGTTCGCCCTGCTTGCCGCTCATCGCTTTTTTGACCATTTTATAGTAATGTCTCGTCATCCATTTACCAAAACCCGTTGGTTTCCAGCGATCTGCCATAGCGATATATTTGTCGGTTCCCGGAAGCTTCAGTACGCAGGTGAACTGACCGTAAAAGCTGGTGCCGTCCTTATCGTCTATACACGGATCACCCAGATCGGAGTATTCGCCGTGCCAATCATTGAACACGCACACCTGACTGGGATTCGGATAATAACTGCTTGTTCCGCTCGTGATCAAATAGTGCTTGCCGTTATGCTCGAAGTATGCCGGTGCCTCGCGCGAAAATGGCGGGTACATGTCCGTGTAATGCGCCGAATATTCTCCCGTAACGCTTGTGTAATCGTCCGTGAGCGTCGCGGTAATCAGCTCAAAATGCGGTCGGTCAAAGATAAAATACGCCTTTTTCGTTTTAGCATCAATAGCCAGAGCAAAATCACCTGTGTCCATTTCAAGCGGCTTGTATATCTTGTGAACAAACTCATAGGGTCCTAAAAAGTCATCCGCCTGCATGACCGACATGAACTGACTTGTTGTACCGCACATGATTTTCAGCCATGCGACGTACTTGCCGGTTTTCTCACAGTAGAGGATGTGCGGGCGGTCCATCTGATAAGTCGGATGCAAGGGGCTTTTCAGATCGTCGGGTTGAGGAGGGATGATCAGACCTTTGTCCTCCCAGTTATACAGATCCTTTGAGGCGTAACAGCGCACTCCCCAGTGCCAAACCTTATTAAAGACGCCTCCCTTGGTTTTTTCTTTGTTTTCACCATACCAATAGTACGTTTTATCTTTTTCGTTGTAAAATACAGAAAATCCGTGCGCCTGAATGGGCTCTCCTTTTGTATCAAGCCACACCTTTCCCGGTCGGATGCTGTTATACATGGTTCTTCTCCTTTTCAAACGGATATACAAGGTTCATTTGTCGTCTGCATTCGTCCATGATCCGCATCACATCCAGTGTAACCTTGTGCGGAACAAAAACGCTTTCTTTCCGGCCGCTTCGAATTTCCTCCGCCACCCGGTCAAACTCGTTTGTCATGCTGCCGTTTCCTCTGAACACCTCGTTCTTTCCGGTTTTTCGTCTAAGAGTCACCTTTTTTGCCATATGGAAAAAGCGGATGGTGATGCATGCTTTTGTTCCGACGATCTTTATCTTTTCCAAACCCTTGTAATCCACGATGGATGCTGATGCGGTATAACACGAACCGTCCGGAAATGTCATCGTCACATCCTCGGACAGATCGATTCCTTTATCGATAACACCGACGCACTTTATATCGGTTGGGTATCCGAAAAGTCGGTATAGATAGGCAATCGGATATACGCCCACATCCAAAAGCGCGCCGCCGGCACGGTTGGGATCGGTTACGCGGGGTGCATAGCCTTTACTGTTCATATGATAGTTGGCAACGACATTTGTGATGTCGCCGAATTCGCCCGCATCCAGCCATCGCTTTACCTGATTTGCTACGGGTGAAAACCATGTCCACATAGCCTCTGCCAAATAGATCCCTTTTTCCTGTGCTATGCCGATCAGTTCCTCCGCCTGCATTGCATCTGTGGTAAGCGGCTTTTCGCAGAGCACTGGTTTCCCAAGCTCGAGGGCGAGCTTCACATACTCATAATGGCTGTTGTGCGGTGTCACGACGTAAACGGCGTCGACTTCCGGCGCTGTGATCGCTTCCTTTGCACTGGCATACGCTTCAGCGCCATATTGCTTTGCAAACTCTCTGCATTTTTCTATATGGCGGGAGTAAGCAGCCACCACGCGATGTCGACCGGAGGCTGTGATCTCCTTCGCCACCTTTCCCGCCAGAGTACCCGCGCCGATAAAACACCAGCGAAAAACTTTTTCCGTACCCATATCCTTTTACCTCACAAATGTATAAATGCCCGTTGTAACAGTCTGTTTTCTTTCGCCCGGAAGCTGTATCTCCGCTGTCGTATTCGGCGGAACTGTAATCGTGTACTCAGTACCCTTATCTGTAACCTTCCAGCGACTTTCGATACGCCCATACAGACTTTGATAGCCAGCCTCAGCGTGTGTCAGTTCGCCGCCCGGAACAGGAGCGATTACAAAGTGATTTTCACCGTCAGCTCGAATGCCGCAGACTGTATCGAACAGCCATTGGCACACTGCGCCAATGGCATAGTGATTGCGGCTGTGATCGCCTTCCCAATCCTCCCAAAGCGTAGTATCTCCTTCGACTACAGGCGCCAACCAGCCGGGCTTCGCGGGATTTAGCAGCATCTTATATGCTGACCGGGCATCGCCCGCCTCTGTCAGCACTGACAGCAGGAAAGGTGTGGACAAAAATCCCGTTCCGACGCGGTAATGATAATGTTCCACTGCTGCACTCAGGCGCTTCTGCGCTTTCTTTTTTTCCTCTCCCGTAAGCAGTCCCAGCGCAAGCGGGCGCACGAGCTTTGCCTGTCTGTCCGTATCAAGCTCGGCATATCGCGGGTAAGCGGATTTTGCTTTTCCGGCAATCTCTGTAAGTTTTGCAGAAAAAGCGCCTTCTCCCATCATTCCTGCAATCTCAGCCATCAATTTCATGGAATAGTACAAATAAGCGGTACACTCCTCCGGGTGCTTTGCTTTCGTTCCGTAAACCTGATCACGGAACTCTTCCGGCTCAAGCCATTCGCCCAGGTGGATCCCTTTTTCGTAATGACCATCCTGATCTACCTGACTCATCAGGTATTCTGCATACTTTCGGATCATCGGCCAATTTTCACGAAGCAAAGTTTCGTCCCCAAAGCGAAGATAATACCTCCACGGGATTAAATAGACGGCGTCTGCCCAGCCGACGGAGGAGCCGGTTGATTTGTACATCATCTCAACGCCTGAATACGGAATAACAGAGGAGATAAGACCGTTTGCATATTGATTGTCCTGTATATCCGACAACCATTTTCTGAAAAACGGCGCGGTATTCATCAGATAAGCGCCGGTGTCAAAGAATAACTGTGCGTCGCCTGTCCAGCCGAGGCGCTCCCTTGTCGGGCAATCGGTAGGAATATCAAGGAAATTACCTTTCATACTCCACTTTGTATTTTCAACAAGTTTATTTACTCTTTCATCCGAACAGGTAAAGCTTCCTGTCTCCTCCATATCGGAATAAACGGCAACAGAGGCGAAATCTTTCGGATCGATCTCCATATCCGTCACAAGCTCGGCATAGCGGAATCCAAAAACCGTAAAGGCGTTTTTATAGTGGTCTTCTTCACCGGAGCAGGTAAATACGATCTCCTGCTTTGGCGTGACGTCCGTCTTACCGCTGACTTTTCCGGACAGAAGTTTTTTGATCAGGCTGATTTGATTCCATCCTTTCGCCGGTCTTGTTTCCTGAATACCACGCATATCTATGTGACCGCTGTCGTCAAGGACTTCTCCGAAGATCATGTGAAGGATCGTTCCCGGTTCTCCGTTTACGGTAAATTCCGGATATCCGGCAATGTTTTGACCGAAATCGAGAACACGGGTCCCGTCTTCGGCAATCAGGAGTGTTGGCGTAAAGCGTTCCATTTCCCGAACCGGCACATTGTTTGAAGCGCAGATCACTGCGTTTTCAGGAGCGGTTGTTTCCCGCGCTTTCCCGCTGTAAGATGGGATCAAGCCTGCTTGATAAATTTCGCCGTCCTTCAGATCAGCAAAGCGGATAGGTCCGTCGTTTGACCATGCCCAGCTTTCATCTGTAACGACGGTTTTTACGCTTCCGTCCTGCAGCGTTAATTCCAGCTGCGCTACGACAGACGTCTGCATTCCGAACACGTTCACAACGCCGTATGCCGCAACGCTTCCGCGGTACCAACCATCCGCTAACCGCAGTTCGATCGTATTGGTTTTCGTTATGTACTCGGTTACGTCGTATGTCTGATATTGTATCCGTTTGCGGTAGTCCGTGACGCCCGGGGCAAGGATGAAATCCTCGATTCTATGCCCATTGACCGTCACATCGTATATTCCTCGTGCGGTAGCATACAGCCGCGCCTTGATCACAGTATCCGGAATGGAAAAACTCTTTTTAAAACAATCCACGGGATAACGCGTATTTTTCTTGGGTTTGTAATCACCCGATATCCATTTTGCACTCCAATCTCCGGGGCATAGGAGTCCCATCTCAAAGGAGCTTGTACTGACACCGCCCGGCACATCGCTCTCGTCCCAAAGCTGTACGCTCCAATCTAAGATATCCCTGCTTTGAAGAGGCATACCTTGATAGGGAATATGCGTCATAGAAGAGGAGGATACTTTACCGCTGTCCCAGCAGAGCACATCACCTCGTTTTACAGTGATCCGATAAGCGGTTTGAGTAACGCCACCCTCGCAATTCCAATAAAATCGCGGTGCAGTGATCCCGAGACCTATCGGTTCGGTCAGATATTCCGTTTGCAGATGGATGGCTTCCATAACATTCTCCTTTACAGGTTTTCTCCGTTTGTGCGGATAATCTCAGCATAGTGATATCCGCTGTCTTTCACGGTGCGCTTTTGTGTCTCATAGTCCACGTGGATCAGTCCGAAACGGGGGCCGTAGCCTTCTGCCCACTCAAAATTATCCATAATACTCCAGTGCTGATACCCGAGCACAGGGATCCCATCATTCACGGCCTGCTTTATTCCTGCAATAAATTCGTCGAGGAACTTCTCACGGCTTTCATCGTATATTTTTCCGTCCGCTCCGACCTTATCGAAGCTTGCCATTCCGTTTTCCGTAATCATAACAGGCAGGTGATAACGCTCCCAGTATAGACGGATCGTCCAATACATACACCGCGGATCGATAATCCAGCCCATATCGGTCTTGGGAAAGGAATCGGTGTCATAGCTCTTTTTATTGATCAAATGGTTCGCCGGCTGATAGACATTCAAGCCGATAAAATCGATCGGTTCGGAGATGATTTTCAGGTCTTCGCCGCTCAGCTTGCGCCGGAGCATTTTACTTGCCCGTCCGAGTCCTATCGGATCCATATACAAGCCATTTTGACCCTCTCCGACCCGAGATTCAAAGGTCTTTTGCATAGCGTCCGCTATTCCTGCTCTGTCATCTTTATCAGGAACATAGGCGGAGGCAGCCATTACAATGCCGATCTTCGGGGGTGTTTTGGCAATCTCTCGGATCAGCTTTACAGCCTTTCCGTGAGAAAGCAGCATATTGCGCAGACAGTTTCTGAATGAGAAAACGGCGTGTTCAAACGGTGCATGGGATCCCAGCAGGTATCCCATCATAATGAAGCACTGCGGCTCATTGAAAGTCATAAAGTACTGAACATCTCCCGAAAGCGCCTCTACAACTGCCTTGACATAATCGAGGTAATAGTTGATGATCTTCGGAGATTTCCACCCGCCCTCTTTGTGTACCCAGAGAGGCATATCCCAATGATACAGCGTGCAGAGCGGCTCAATATCTGCTTTTTTCAGCTCGGCAACAAGATTTTTATAAAAGGCAATGCCTTTGGGATTGATCTTTCCTTTCTCCGGCATGATACGGGGCCATGCAACCGAGAATCGATAACTCTTCAAACCGAGTTCTTTCATCAGCGCCACATCTTCTTTATAGCGGTGATAATGGTCGCACGCGCTATGGCAGTCCTCGCCGGATTTGATATGCTCTCCGGCTATATCCCAGATACTCGGACACTTTCCGTCCTCATCCCACGCGCCTTCGATCTGTGCGGAAGCGCTGGCAGCGCCCCAAAGAAAATCATCAGAAAAAGACATATGTTATTCCTCCGTCACTGTAATGATACCGACAGACTTGCTCGCTCCGTCCGTTACGGTTATATGCAGATCTCCGATTCTGCCTGCCCGCAGTACTGCCAACGCCCGTCCGTAGTAGGTCGTATATTCGCCTGTATCGAAGCGCTCCTCTGTACGGGGATTTGCAGAGCCGAACCCCAGCAGCTCGCCGCCTTCCACGAAAACAGTCAGCTTTCTGTCCGCATTTGATTCCACCGTACCGTGTTTATCTGCTATCATGATCGGAACATGCACGATCTCACCGGGCAGCACCTTGAGCTTTTCGGGGCGGATCAGGATCCCGGCATCTTCAGCCGATACAAGCTTAACGGTCTTCCCCCCTGCAATCGCAGTAATCGTACCGGGTTCATATTTTACCTTAAACACCGCTTTACACTTTTTAACCTTTTTGATCCCCTTGGAGTTGTCGTTGATCTTAAGCTCTACCGTCGGTTCATCGGTATATATCTCCACTACGGCTTTATTTCCCTCACAGCCCTTCCAGCTCCATGACGGTATGGCGTTGGTGCCGCGCCATGCAGCCTTGGCGGGCTTCCTGGCATATCCCAAGGGTTGGACGCAGATAGCAGGCTGATCCAACTTGCCCCATACGGCAGAGGCCCCAAAAAGCTCGCCATTAGGGTCGCCCAGAATATCGAAAGCACCGGTGTCGCCCAGCAGCCAGGGATAGGGCTTGTTAAAGCCCTTGCCGTCCTCGGTATAGGCCCAGGCGCCGATACCTGCCTCGCCCAGATAGTCCCATGCCGTCCACATAAAATCGCCAATCAGATAGGGGTACTTTTTCACCATAGCCCAGTTTTTGGCGATAGTCTGCGGAAAGGTCTCGGAGCCAAAGATGATTCGGTTCGGATGAGCCTTTGCGTCAAGAGGATAGCGACCTGAACCGTAGTTATATCCCGCGATATCAAGAAGATCGAGAGAGGGCGATGTGGCGTCATCCGCCGCCTTTGAATTAGCCGCTTTGTTCATTCCTGTGCCAATTATGGAGGTTATCAGGTTGAACACGGTGGAGTTCATGCCCTGCAGCTTCTTGTCGCCGCTCTCGTCCCGCCCTTCGCCATTTTCGTCGTAGATGCTCTTGCCTTTGGCAGCGTTGGAGATGATCATCAGGTTGAACCCGCCGGTAACGGCACGACTCCGGTCAATGGTATGGATATGCTCCACCATCTCGCGGGTCATCTGTATGCCCTCGTATTTCGCAGGCTCCGATACCTCGTTGCCGATGGAATACAAGATGACAGACGGGTGATTAAAGTCGCGCGATACCATGGCGTCGATATCTTTTATATAATGATCCCGCCACTCGGTGGCGTAGTCGTATTTCGTCTTGTGGTGGAACCACATGTCCCATGTCTCGTCCATCAGGTAGACGCCCAGCTTGTCACATGCCTCCAGCATGGCCCGAGAGCAGGGGTTATGAGCGCTGCGGATCGCATTAAAGCCCGCTTCCTTGAGTTTTTTGACGCGCCGCCACTCGCTCTCATCATAGGTGGCCGCGCCTAAAATCCCGTTGTCGTGATGCAGACAGCCACCGCGCAGCAGCGTTTCTTCTCCATTGATGAACAGCCCCTTATTCGACCATTCCACTTTGCGGATGCCGAACTCTATTTCTTCGCTGTCCGCGCCATTGGTGACCTTCGCCGTGTAGAGGCACGGCGTATTCTCACTCCAGAGCTTTGCGCCCGGGATCGTCAGTTCAAAATCTGTGCCGGCGCCCGAAACGCCGTCAACTTCCACTTTTACAGTCTTGGGGGACTGCACACGGATCACGGCGGGATCATAGGATACGGTGCTGATTCTCACGCTTTCCGGCTCTATGCTGTCCTCCGGACCAGCCCAGAGCCAGACGGGGCGATAGATGCCCGCGCCGGAATACCAGCGGGAGTCGGGGTGCTTCACTGCGCATTCCACACGGACGGTGTTCTCTCCCTCAATCAAATACTCGTCGGCGTTCACAAAAAACGGGATATAGCCGTAGGCTGCACCGCCTGCTTTCTTGCCGTTGATAAAAACCTTTGCGTTCTTATACACACCCTCGAATTGGAACAGAACATGCTCCGCGGTCGGGCGATCAAAGGTCTTTTCATAGACATATTCCCCATCGGGGAAAAACGCACCCGCGCTGCCGCAGGCGGCGTTTGGATCGCGCTGCTCGTGCAGCATAGCGTCGTGGGGCAGGGTGATTTTCTGTCCTTTGTACAGCCAGTTATCGTTGAAGGAAGTTCTTTTCATGTCATTTCCTCCTCAAAAATCAATGTAAACAGTTTATCTGCAAAGAGCTTGTGCATCTCCGGCGTGGGATGGTTCATGCCGTTACTGAGCAGTGCTGTGGTATCGACGCCTTCGCCCGCCATCCGTTTCCATTCGGCATAGACATCCGCAATGGGAACATCCAATTCCTTCGCCACATCCCGCATACCCTGCACATAGGCGTCCATTTTGCCGCCCTTTTGCAGGGATTCATAGTATTTATGCACGAACCGCCAGAAGCCTCTGAAACCCTTGACTCCGTGAGAACAGAGCATGCCCGGCGTCATAAGCGCGACCTCAATATTCTCGTCGCGCAGTATATCGATGATCTGCCGAAGGTTCTGCTGATATTCCGCCAGCGCCTGTGCGCCTTTGCGGGCGTTTGTCACATCGTTTGTTCCGAACATGACACAGCAAAAATCCGGCTTCTTATCCAGCACATCGGTCCGGATACGCTTCAGACCGTCGCCGGAGAAATCACCGCCCACACCAGCATTGATCACGCGGATTTCTTTGCCGTAAGCATCCCGGATGCGGTCAGCCAGCAGCTTGTGATAGACTAACTCCGGCTTCCAGACAGATTCCTTGAAACCGTTTTGAAACTCGAATTCTCCATGTGTCACGCTGTCACCGAAAAAGCACAGAGTCGGATTATCTCCGGCTAATATTTTCTCAGCAATCTTCAGCATAAAGACCTCCCATATTGGTCAAGGGGTACGGCGGCTTAGCCGCCGTACCCTCAAAGTGAAACGCTCGATTATTTTTTCTTATTCTTTTTTGCGGCTTTAGCCTCTGCCTTTGCCTTTTTCTCTGCGAGCATCGCCTGATATTTAGCCTCTTCCTCGTTGAAGTTCAGACCGCGTTTCTTACAACGTTCTTTTAACTCCTTGATGCGGTTTTCCTCGGCGATACGATCGTTTTCCTCCTGCTCCATGCGCGCCTTTTCCTCGGGAGCAATGTAGACTTCTCCGCGTGCCTCACACTCAGCTTTGCGGCGGGCGGTGAGCTCTTTATGGATCTCCGGAAGAAGATTTTCCACACGCAGGAAAATCATGATAACTGCCATCGCAACCAGTGAGATCAGCGGGATACCGATGTAAGCGAAGGAAATGAATCCTTGAGTTGTAGCATTCTGGACGTTATACACGCCTTCCGCGATCATTCGGGGCTTCTCGTAGCCGGTAGTTGTCAGGCCAAGATTGAAAATGCCTTGACCGATACCGACAGTTACCGTAAAGATGATCGTATAGATAGATGCCGTCAACCCGTCGACTCGGATTTTATTCTTAAACTCTATGTAATCCAACGTATCTGCCATCAACGCGCTGTAAACATAGCTGGGAAGGAAGCCGATGGCATAGAAGAATGAGCCGGCCAGCATAAGGCTCATATTACGGGAACCGATCCAACAGATAGCTTCTGCCGCTGCTGCGATCAGAAAACCGACGATCATAACTTTTCGTTTGCCGAATTTTTTAACTAACGGCCAGAGGATAAACACACCGAAGCCCAAAGGAGCCTTGCCCACGGCGGACAAGATCGTCTGAGTGGTGCCGTCATTATAGGTGCCCAGTACCCAGTTGCAGAAATAGGGCAGCGAGATCGTCATCATGTTGGACATCAGCTGGAACATAAACATGAACAGTATCATCAAGATCCAATATTTCGAACTAAAGCAAACCTTCAGCTGTTCCTTAAAAGGCACCGACCGGCTTTCTCCGGCAGATACGGCCGCTTCCGTTACGCGTTCCTTCGTGAAAAAATACTCCAATATCGTGAATGGAAGCGCAATAGCGGCGATGATGATCATTGCTGTCAGCCACTTGTGATAGTCATAGCCAAGAATCGGCATCAGAATCATCGGGAACAGCAGAGATACGATGACGCCGGGAAGCATATTCACGCCCATATTTGTGAAAAGGCTCAAAGCGTCCCTCTGTTTCACGTTGCTGGTGGACAGCGGAACCATCAAAGTATGGCTCATATTATAAATCGTATAAGCGAAGGAGAAAAAGATATTATAGGTCAGCGCTACCAACGCAAACTGCAACAGGCTGTGCTCTTGAGGGATCAGGAACAGCAGAATCGCGGCGATCGACATCAGCGGGGCTGAAATCAAGATCCACGGCCGAGCCTTCCCCTGCCTGGTACGGGTCTTTTCAATGATTTGTCCCATGATGATATTCGTGATAGCGTCCACGACCTTGGAAATAATGGGGAACAATGTCAAAAATGTAGCCGCCCATGCAAAAGAGTTGGTCAGATCCAGTACATCTGTATAGAACACGTTAAGATAACTAATCAATGTGATGTTCAGGATGGCCGCACCCATCGGACCGAAGAAAAAGCCAAGCCATTTCTCCGATCCGCTTGTGTTAGCGGACTTGATATATGGATCAAATTTAGGGGACGCAAAAAGTTTTGATTTTTCAAGGATTGACATATTTCTTTCCTCCACTCTTGTTCTTAATGAGATCATCTTCATCGATTCAGACTTGACTTTTCTCTGATTATCATTATAATACTTAATGTACACTGTGTTCAATAGGCAGATATATTTATTTTGTCAATTTCTGAACAGTTCTGAGAAATATGTTGATTATCATCTATAAGGGAGAAATAATCATGAAGAATGAAGATACCCGTGTTCAATTCACGAAGAAGATTTTGAAGGACTCTCTTCTGAAATTATTGAAAACCAAGCCGATTACCAGAGTCACAATCAAGGAGCTCTGTGAGGAGGCCGGGCTCAACAGGGGAACCTTCTATCTGCACTACAACGAGCCAAACGATTTGCTTCGGGAAATTGAAGAGGAGTTTGTTCAGGAAAAAATGTCGTTCTTTAATCCATATATGAAAAACGACAACCCCGACCAGTTGGCAATGCTTTTTAGCGCAATCCTGCAAAATCACGAGCTGAGCCTGATTTTGTTCGGACATAACGGCGCGCCGCAGTTTACGGAACGGATAAAAAAATTGGTGCGCCCCGGAATCCTCGAGGACTGGCAGCGTGAATTTCCCCACTATGACCTTGCTGACCTGCAATTCGTATATGATTTTGTGTTTTCGGGTGCGATGCAGTTGATTCTAAACTGGCTTTCGGGCAGCGGAAATATCTCCGCTGAAATATTTGCTCATCGCCTTGACTGCCTCGGACATTACTGCCATCTTGCCATCAAAGAATTCCGCTATGCGTAGAAAAAGTTTATAATAAAAGCTATATGATCTATAAAACTGCCCGGCAGAAAAATCTGTCGGGCAGTTCTGTTGATGAAGTATATCCGCTTCGGCATTTCTCCGCTGTTGATGATATCATTGACTCCTCTGCAACCAAAATCTTCAGTGATTATTAAGTTGTTCTGCACATAGAACACAGCGTTCAGCCGCAGCTTAGCCGCATTTGAAATAGTCTTTGAAATGTCGACAGAAAGGAAGGATTTCTGTAAAAAGGCTTAGATAAGCGATCGTTCCACTTTAATCAGGCAAAACAGGATCAAATGATGTAGAATCTGCCCGGGAAATGTAACAGACTTTTGAAATAATTCTTGACTTTTCAAGGGTGAGATGTTATACTATTTCTCGCATGAAAGAGGGCGCCGCACACCAGCGCGACACCCGATCTCACAACCAAATATTTAGGGGTATAGCTCAGTTGGTAGAGCAGCGGTCTCCAAAACCGCGTGCCGAGGGTTCGAATCCTTCTGCCCCTGCCAAAGAAAAGTGGCTTAAACACTGCGTTTAAGCCACTTTTTAGCAATATATTGATGTTATGAAAAAAATGGAGTTCCATTAAAATTCCACCGAAACGCTGCACACGGCGCTAATAATTCCAACGTTTCCGTCTGTTACATCATCAAAAGAGCATCAAAATTTTGCTCAATTATGTTATAATAACAATACATTAATTTGTGAAAAGGAGTTTTACTATGGCTCTGAAAAATAAACTAGGAATTACTGATTCTTACGAATTGGCACGCGAGGAAGAGCGTATCAGCAAGAAAAAGGCTATTGAACTGTTTGAGAGCGGCAAGCTGGATTCTTTAGAAGCAGGAACATTTCAATCACTTAAAGAGATTCATCGCTTTCTTTTTGAGGATATCTATGATTTCGCAGGCGAACTTCGCACGGTCAATATTGCAAAGGGCAATTTTCGCTTTGCGCCACTGATGTATCTTGAATCTGCGTTGCAGAATATCGAAAAAATGCCGCAGTCAACCTTTGATGAAATTGTTGAAAAATATGTAGAGATGAACATTGCTCACCCGTTCCGCGAGGGCAACGGCAGAAGTACACGAATTTGGCTTGACCTTATTTTCAAAAAAGAAATCGGAATGGTGGTTGACTGGAGCAAGGTTGATAAAAATGATTACCTTTTGGCAATGGAGCGCAGCCCGGTAAAGGATGTTGAAATTAAAGTATTGCTCAAATCTGCTCTGACTGACAAAATCAATGACCGCGAAATATATATGAAAGGTATTGATAACAGCTATTACTACGAAGGATATTCAACTTTTAGAACAGAAGATATATAAACCAACGGCTCAGCAATTCTGCTTGAGCCGTTGGTTTTTGTGTATTCTTTGGTTACAGCATCACAATTTTTGACAAAGATTACTTTCCCAACACCGCCGATAAATGCCCTGACTATCCAATAATCTCTTCATGAGTATCTAACAACCGGAAAATTCAATTCTTTATCTCAATTCCCCGTACTCTTATAATACCTCAAGCTAAATCTCCAGAATGCATATGCGAGAATGTAAAGAACTATGCCGACAATTGGAGAAATATACATCATCCATTCAGGGTATGCCGCCATATCCGCTTTGCGCAGGAAGAACTGCGCGGGGAAGTAATTGACGAACGCGAACGGCACAACAAAAATCAAGATAGACTGAATGAACTTGTTATAGATGCTCAGCGGATAAACAGCAAACTTCCGCATATTCCAGTAGAAAATCTCTTTCAGGCTGTTTGTTTCCACCACATAGAAGCTGATAGCGGAGAAGAACAGGAACACCGCTCCTTGAATAAGCACACCGCTGATTACGACAACAATGTAATACACCGCCATACCGAAATTCCACTGAATTCCTACTCTGTTTGCTGAGATAATAAACAGAATAATTCCGAGCGTGCCATGACCGAACGCCGCCAGCCAATCCGCTCCGCAGAGCACCAGCTGCGTCAGCAGTCCTCGCGGTCTCAGCATCACGCGGTCAAAGTCGCCGTGCTTAATCCAATCGGAAAAGTCGCGCAGTGCCATAAAGAACACGATGAAAATGCCATAGGTAATGAAAATCAGGCTGAACAGGAACAGCAGCTCGTCAATGTTCCAGTTGTTAATGGTATCGAATTTGAGCAGGGCAAGATACATAGCGATAATGCCTGCCGCTTCCCGAAAAAACACCGCAAAGGTGGAAATAACCGAATCAAGCTTGTATTGAAAACGGGTTTTCAAGCCTGTTCTTGCATAGGCAAAGAAAAGTGAAATAATGTCTTTCATCGCTTAACCTCCCTGCACCACAAGCTTTTTGATACCCCTGCGCCAGCAAAACTCGCCGATTACGTAGAGAATAACAATCCACAGGAGCTGTCTTGCGAAGTTTATCAGAATGTCCCAGCCCTGCAATTCGCCGAGATAAAGCTGAACAGGGGTGAAATAAATGGACGCGAACGGCGTGAACCGAATGACGTTTCTCAGCCAGTCGGGCATGAACCACATCGGGATATACGCGCCTGCCAAAATATTGACAAAAACATTTTTGATGGTGATTAAGCCCCAGACATTGAACAGCCAGAACGACCAGCTCTGCACAATGAAGCTGATTTGCCAGAGAACGATATAACCGAGAACAACGCTGACAAGACAGAGCAATACATTCAGTACACTTGACGGCGCGCTGAGGTTGGCAAAGAAAGCAGCGATAACAACCGTCGGCAAAAAATTAAACGCCACGTTAAACGCGCCCTCACCGACGTCCTCAAACAACATTCTCAGCTTGAAATTTACAGGCTTTAACAGCTCGTTGGCGATGGTTCCCTGTTTAATTTTGTCTTGCAGAAACATTTCGTTTTTATAAAAAGCAGAGCTTAATCCTAGCGAGATGATAAAGTTGGTGGTGACCATTGAAAAGGTCACGCCGTCCACCTCGCTTGCTCCGCCATAAAGTGCCTTGTAAATGCTCCAGTACACCACAAACGAAAGCAGCGTGTTCAGGATGCCGAGCAGGTAATCAAAGCGGTACGCCATTTTGTTGCGAAATTTTATGACCGCAAATTGAAGATATGTACTCATAGCCACCTCAGTTCATCACGATTTTGCCCTCGTAGATGTCGCGGATTATCGCGTCAATCTCAGGCTCACGGATACTCACGTCCTTGATATTGTGCGTGTTCATCAGCGCAGTCATCAGCTCGTTGACGCTGACTTCATCCGTATTGAACGAAATCAGCTTTTTCATAGCGTTGTTTTCCACGTCGGAAATCTCTGTGCGCGGCAGGTCAAGCGTGATTGGCAGGCTCTCAAACTCCGCTTCTATTATGCGCGAGGAAACATAGCCCTTCTTTACATTTTCCAGGCTGCCATCATATAGCTTTTTACCGTCGTCAATGATAATCAACCGCTCGCAGGTCTTTTCAATGTCCTGCATATCGTGCGTGGTGAAAATCATCGTGATGTTATCGGTTTGGTTGAGCATTTTGATGAATTTGCGGATTTTGTCCTTGCCGACAACGTCAATGCCAATGGTTGGCTCGTCAAAAAAGACAATCTTTGGCGAATGTAAGAGCGCGGCGGCGATATCCGCGCGCATACGCTGACCGAGAGAAAGCTGACGGACGGGCTGATTGATAAACTTGCCCATATCTAGCAGCTCCGTAAATCGCTCCAAATTTTCTTTATACTTTTTGTCGGGGATTTTATAAATGTGCTTGATAACCTCGTAACTGTCGAGCGGCGATAAATCCCATGAAATCTGCGACTTTTGCCCGAATACCACGCCGATATCCGCCACATATTCCTTGCGCTGCTTGTGCGGAACATAGCCTGCTACGGTAATGTCGCCGCTGTCGGGATAAAGGATGCCCGACAACATTTTGACGGTGGTGGATTTGCCCGCACCGTTGGGACCGATAAAGCCGACCATTTCGCCCTCTTTAATCGAAAAGCTGACGTTGTTGACCGCCTTTTTGTACTCATAGGTCGGATGAAAAATATTCTTCACCGCGCCCTTAAAGCCCGTGCCGCGCTTGTGAATTTTAAAGGTCTTGCAAAGGTTGTTGACATCAATTATCGTTTCCATGATTCCCCTCCTTGTATAGCTCCTTGATGATTTCTTCTACGGTTGGTTTTTGAATTAAAATATCGCTCACTTTTCCGTGAGAAAGAAAATAATTTGAAATATCCTTTGAGCTTACCACACTGTTGTCGTAGTAGAGCTTAAGCGTATGATTGTCAATACGGTATCTTTCAATCGGAAAGTCCTGCAAATCGGGCGGAGTGCCCTGGAATTGAAGCCGCATACAATTTAATCCGATGTGCGATTGCTTCAGCCTGTCAAAGCTGCCGTTATACACAAGTTTGCCGCTGTCGATAAACACCACCCTGCCGCAGATTTTTTCCAGCTCCTCCACATTGTGGGTGGTGAGAATGACGGTGATTTCGCGCCTGCCGACAATCTCCTGCAAAATTTTGCGGATAGTTTCCTTTGCCACCACGTCAATGCCGATAAACGGCTCGTCAAGTATCAGTAAATCCGGTTGGAACAGCAGTGCCGCCGCCACCTCGGCTTTCATTCGCTGACCGAGCGAAAGCTGGCTGACGCGGTAATGAAGCTGCTCCTGCAAATCAAATTGCGGCAGGAGCGTTTTCAAACGCTGCCGGTACAACTCCGCGGGAATGCGGTAAATGTTTTTAATCAGCTCCATGCTCAGCTCCAGCGTCAAATCGTCCTGCAACAGCGAGCTGCCGTGCCCAAAGTGATAGTTGTAACCGTCGGTAATCATCTGCCCCGTCACCATGCCGATGTTTGACGCTTTGGTTTTTCTGCCAAAGGGGTTTTCGCCGAATACGCTGATGTAACCGCTTGTCGGCAGATACAGCCCACATAGCAGCTTAATCAGCGTAGTTTTGCCCGCTCCGTTCGCGCCGATAAGTCCCACTGTTTCGCCCTTTGCGATGTGCAGCGAAATATCATTGACGGCGGTGATGCCGTTCGGAAAGGTTTTGGTTACGTTTTTCATGACAATCATTTGCTTCACCTGAATTTATTTTATATAGATTTCGGTAAAATTCAATACGGTTGGGATAAACCGCCTAAAATCCGTGATAAACAGCAACGTGACGTTGCATCCAATTCCGCCTATTTCACAGTATTAGTTGATTGGATAACGTCATCAACGGCGGGTTTTTAAATGGCAAAAACTAAAACGCTGCAGCCATCAGCCGCAGCGCTATTCTACTATTATGACGGAATCATAATATGAATACAAAACATTCCGTTATCCTCGTAGATATCCACCATTCCGTTGTATTTTTCGGTGATGGTCTTAATTTGCTTAATTCCGTAACCGTGCGTGTCACTCTCCTCCTTCATGGAACGCAATTCGGGATTGTTTTCCAGCACAGATTGGTCGATTTTATTCTTGACCGTGATGGTGTCGTAGCCGCGCTTTTTGAGAATAGACACATAGATATACTTTTCAGTCGCACGCATACTCGCCTCAATAGCATTGTCGAGCGCGTTGCTAAGTACCGCTGAAAAATCCACGCTTCCCATTTTAGCGAAGGGTAGGTTTTCAATTTCAGCCTTAAATTGAATATCATTCTGCTGCGCGTATTCGAGCTTGGAGTTAATGATGTAATTGAGCACAGAGTTGCCGGTTTGAATATAAGAATAAACGCGGTTGAGGTTATCGAGCACAACCGACAGATAGTCCTTCGCCTCGTCAATCTCGCCGTTATTGAGGTGCGAGGCAATAACCATAATATGGTTTTTCATATCGTGCTTGAGCCTGCGCGTGTTCTCGTGCAGACGTTCAATTTCCTGCTGTTGGTTGCGGCTGTTCTGATACTCCGCCTGCAAGGCGTCATACTGATATTGCAGGTCGAGGTTTTTTGCAACCTCGACGGTATAGTCCTTTTCAAGCTTTTCGTAGTCCTCTTTCAGCTTGCTGTATCTGCTCATCTCATATACCTCAATATCGTTTTCTTAACGTTCTCGCGGTTCGTCCTGCCAATCGGCAAAAGCTGTTTGTTGCTCAGTTCAATATCGTCGCCTTTAATAGCAAAAATATGCTGTTGGTTGACAAGAAAGCCCTTGTGCGAGCGGATAAAGCCTTTGGGAGTAAGCTCATTTTCAAGCGAGGTGATGGTTCCTCGAAATTTATATTGATTGTCCGTACAATGCAGATTGATGTAGTTGGATTCCGACTCAAAGTAGAGAATATCCGTAAACGGAATCTTGAAAAAGCCCTCATTGGTTTTGAAGCTGAAATATTCGTTTCTCTTTTGCAGCTCGTCCGCAATACTCTTCACGACCGCGCCGATTTCCTCGTCAAAATGGCTTTTTCGGATAAACCCAAAGGGGTGGTATCGAAAAGACTGATACACCAACGCGTCGTGACTTGTTACAAACACAAGCAAGGTGTTCGCGTTGCTGTCAATCAAAAACTGAGCAATGTCCATTCCGCTCAGGCTTGGCATATCAATATCCAAAAACAATACATCTATTGCTCTATTCTTAATATGCTCGACCAATTCAAACGAATTGTCCGTTTTGAAAATTTCTGCCGGACAGTTTATGCCCGCAAACGCATTCTGCACCTTACTGCAAATTTCATCAAGCACTCTTTTTTCGTCATCACAAACCGCTATTTGTATCATATCTTCCTCACAAATTCGTCATTTAAAATCCTGTGTTTTAAGTGTATCATAATGAAGTAAATTAATCAATTGTATTTCTATTCACAAGGAGCATTTGCTGTGGTTTATCGTCAAAATATAGAGCGTTCACAAAATTGTATGCGAAATTTGGTGTGTTTTTAACAAATATTATATTTTAATTTCTACATCATGATTTTAGAATATATGTCGAAAAGAGTATAAAAAGTGATATAATAAAAGAAAACTTTTAATTATGTAAAAGGAAAATATTATGGATTTGGGTTTTGATAAAATATATCCTTTTTCTCCACGAAAAGATATAAATAAAAACAACAAAGACGAATATGAAGTTTATTCTAAATATTTAACAGCAGCATTAACAGACGACAGAATAAAAAACATCGCTATTACAGGTGATTTTGGCGTTGGGAAAAGCAGTATTTTGCGTACTTTTAGCAATTGTAATAAACTTTATCATAATCATATAAAGTTTTTTTCATTATGTGATTTTGAAAACAGAGATTCCCAATTATTGCTCAATAATAACACTCAAGTTTCTGATTCTATGGATAAATCGTTTTGCAAAAATGAAATGATAAGAAAATTTGAAACGATTTTGTTAAACCAAATAATTTCACAAAGTAAACGAAATGACATACCCAAAAGCAGATTATCTCTCATTCCTGAAAAAAACAAATATTCATTGTTAATAACATTGCTTATTTGTCTTGAAGTATTTTTGATAGCGTCGATTATCTTTTCGCGTAATTTAGCACATCTATTAAAAACATTTTATTTTAATTCTCCTATATCAATAAAATCCATCTTTATTTTTTTATCAATCTTTATTTTTATTATCTTGGTAGGAATAAGTGGATATTATATTATCAATCATTTTAAGATCCAAAAATTCTCTTTATCCGTATCGCACGACAATGCCAATATATCAACAGAAGCTGAAAAAAACGAGTATCCTTTAGAACTAAATTCGCTTGAGATAGTCTATATTTTTGAAACCTTTGCAGAACATGGATGTAAAGTAGTTGTATTTGAAGATATGGATAGACTGACAAATGATATTGCAATGGAGATTCTTTGTCAACTACGCAAACTGAATGAAAATGTAAATATTAGAAGTGCTAAACATTCAAACTGCATTAAATTCATTTATGTACTTAATGATAGTATTATTTCTGAACTGGATGTAAAAAAATATACAGATTATACATTACCAGTTTTACCATATTTAAGTATGTTCATGTCCAATGATAAAATTCTTCGTATATTTCAAACAAATTTTTCTGATGATACCTCCACTTCTACCCCTTCCGTACAAAATCAGTCCTTGGATCTAGAGCCATTTAAAAAGTTTAAAAAAGCGTATCCAAAGCTCAACGATTACAGAATACTATATCAAATTAAAAATGAATACGAGATTTTAAAAGAAATAATTGAAATTCATGTTAATTTAGAAAATTGTCACATATCGGAAACTCAAATACTGGCTTTTACAACATGCAAAGTTTTGTTTCCAAAAGAGTATTATGAAATTCGTAATGGCAGTTGGGATTTCTTTAATATCAATAATAATGCTATTTCCGTTTTTTTCAAGGAATCTAAACTAAGTATTCCTGTAGTATTACAAATGATGGGCCAAAATCAGGAGGATAAAAAAGCGTATTATACAAATGTTTTACTTAGTAACGACACAAAATCCAAAAAGGATATTTTGGGGCATGATATTGAAGAAAAACTATGTATACAAATTTATAATGACACAATATCTAAATCAGATACTCTTGACAAACTGCGATTCTTCAAAGATGTTTCCATTGAATTTGCTTCATATATGATTTTAGCAAAGGAAAGTCCTGCAAATGTGAAAGAATTCGCAAAAGTAATTCGTGAATTTAAAAACAATCAAATATTCTATGATATAGAAATGTCAATAACAAAAGAGAATCCCGCTCGTCTTCTGGATTTAGGAAGCAACGCTTCTGACATAAAGGATTTGTTTAAGTTATTTGAGGAAATCATAGAATAATAAAGGAGTGGGATAGTTATTGGAAAAATATAAATTCCATTTAAAATGCAATAATAAAGCTCCTATTTATAAAGAAAAAATTTATAATAAAGAGAATATTCAGAGTGATGCAACAAAAATTATTAGTCAACATGATTTCTCTCTGATTCCCTGTTTTGCGATAAATTTTGGGGAATGGGAGCATGATTTTTTTAATTATATTCTCGAAACATTTCAGGAAGCCCGTTATTATATTAATTATATTGAAAAAGGCGATACTCTTACGTGTAAAGCTAATCCCACTTTTGCAGTTATTAATTTTTCATTTGACGATATAAAAAAATGCATAAATTATTTTCATAAAGAATGCAAAAACACAAATAATGCAATTGTCTTTATTAATATCTCATCTAACAAACCTGAGGATGATATCAACCAAATACAGCAATTGGATCAGCACATTTGTTTCTCCCCGCTTGAAACAGGAGAAAATGTCATTACTAATTCTGACAATAATATACATAGTGCAATTATTAAACTTATTGAAACAATCTCAAATGAATTAGAAAATGGACCAAAACAAACTGTAAGAGAACTTGATAGTGTTGCTAAATATTTTAAAAAGATATTTAAAGATGACCTAAATCAAGATATTCAACTAAATGATATCATTGAAAAATACTTAAATAACAATTCAAATATTATTTTTGAAAATCAAAAAGTAATAATAAAGAAAAATATATCTTCAAGGATTAACAATGACTAGCGGAGGAAAAATGTCTTTAAAAAAATCAAATTCGATTTCACTGCAATACAACAATAGTATGCAATCTCTGGAAGCAAATAAAAACCATATGGAAAGTTCTGAAGTGTTCCGCAGTGTTTATTCTAACTATTCCATTGAAAACAATTTAATCTCTATTAATAGAGCGGAAAAATGGAATAGGAAAAATGCGGGTGGAATTCCTGTGGATTATGATTCATCATTAAACACAGCGTTTATAGACAGTTCGGATGCACATACGCTACTTATTGGCGCAACAGGATCCAAAAAAAGTAGGCTTGTGGTGATGCCTACAGTTAAAATTCTTGCAAATGTAGGCGAGAGTATGATAATTTCGGATCCAAAGGGTGAAATTTATCAGCGTACGGGAAACGATTTGGACAAAAATGGTTATGAATTAAAGATAATTAATCTTAGAGAACCGCAACGAGGAGATTGCTGGAACTTGCTACTTATTCCATATTTAAAATATCTTGCCGGAGATATTGATAAATCCTGTGAATTATTAAATGATACTGCGATTACGTTAATGCCCTTGTCCTCCAATGATCCATACTGGGATTATTCATCAAGAGATTTATTCATTGGATTAGCTCTACTTTTATTTAAAAAATGCAAAGAAAGCAGAGCTCCATCAAATGCGGTGAATATGCGTAATTTGCTTGATATAAGAACAAATATGTTCTATGTATCAATTACAGAAAGGATTAAACAAACGTCCTTTTGGATCGAGGCAGAGGAAGATTCATTGATTAAAAGCAAACTTTTAGGGATTGTTTCATGTCCTAAGGATACTATGTCATGTATTTTAAGCGTTTTTGATCAATACCTCTCCTGTTTTTCTCTTAACCCGCAAATGATTGAAATGATGTCAAATTCAAATATAGATTTGAGTAGCTTTGCAACAAAAAAAACGGCTATTTTTGTTATCATGCCAGATGAAAAAACGACATATCACAAAATCGTAACTGTTTTTATAAAACAGGTATACGAATATTTGATTGATATGTCTTATAGCGAATTTAAAAATAATCATTTTCCTATACGCATTAACTTTATACTTGACGAATTCTCATCTTTGCCCTGCATTGGCGATTTTCCCCAAATGATTTCTGCCGCCAGAAGTAGAAATATACGTTTCTTGATTGTCGTTCAAAGCAAAAATCAACTTGTTCAAAGATATAAGGAGGAAGCGCTTACGATAATGAGTAATTGCACAAACTGGATGTTTCTATTCTCGCGAGAGCTCGATTTGCTGAAAGAAATCAGCGAACTTGCAGGCGAAAAAAATCATTATCATGAACAGTTAATACCGATGACAAAATTACAACATTTAGACAAAAATAAAGGGGAATGTTTGATTTTTGCCAATAGGCTTTATCCCTATATTACGCATCTTCCAGATATAGATATATTTGATATGGGGAATTTTAAAATTCTTCCATTAAAAAAGCGGAATAATTATTCAAAAAACTTCCCAACAGTAAATGAACTATTTCCAGAGAAAAATTTCAAAAACAATTCTCAAATTTATATTCAAGATAAGAATGATGGGCATAACATGTTTTCAAACGAGAATATAAATCTTGATATGAATGAATTAAAAAGAAGAATTGATGCTCGGATTGCAGAACTGGAGGCAGAAGAAACAAAATCCGACAAAGGAGGAGTTAAATTCGATGAACAGTAAAAACGAATATAAAATCAATAGAGTCGATCAAGTTGAAAAGCTATTATCTTTGATTGACAATAATAATACAATCGATGAAATTGATAAAGTAAACGAAAAGAATAAGGTTTTGGATGCATTATTTTCAGACACAAATAAGAAAAACGGCATTTATAATATAAATGGAAGTAGCGATGATTTTCATAATTTATCAATTTCAGCGCTCACAATAGATGGTGACTATCAATTAGCATTCCAGGTCGCTGTGGCAGGATTGCAGTTGCATCAATTCAATACAGATTTACTTGCGGATGCAATAAGGTATGGGAATAAATGTCAGGATATTGACACATGCTATACCTATTTTAATACATTAAAAAAAATTGAGTACCAAAAATGGACATGGAGAGCTTTTTCTTTTTCTATAGATTTTTTATTAGAAACATTAAGTAATCTCGACTCAATTTCATTCAATTCAACTGTTTCGGAAATTGAGAAAATATCAGAAAATTATCTCAAGTATTATATAACTGATGACAGCTATTTTTGCAAGAGCAAAGTGTTTGCCAGCCAAGGAAACAGAGACGCGGAACAGAAGATTTTACAGGAAGCTTTGGAAAAAGTTACTTACTGCACCAAATGCTGGCTTAAACTTGCAGACTTATATATTGACAACGGTGATTTTAAGCATGCAAAAATATATGTAAGTTATTTGAGAAAAACGCCAAATTCAAAATCCGATGTTAATTTGGCCTACGTATATTATCTCGATGGTTTGTGCAAATTGAAAGAAATGCTTGACAAAGACGATTATCCTGAAATAGAGGTTCGCAATGCATATAATTCATTCAAGCGAGCTCTTTTCCATCACTCCGCAAATCAAAATTTAAAGCAAAGCATCATTGATGATATTGAACAGCTTCAGTTCGAATCGTTCTACCAATGTCCATTTGATTATAAGCATATTAGTACAGCTGATTAAAAACATTTGTAATTTATTCCACTACAACTCAAACCCATCCGTAATCCCATTGAGTATTTTCATATCTCTCTTGACGTAGTAGAGCTCGGTAATTTCCGAGGTGGTATGGCCGAGCAGGTCGGCTACCTGTTTCAGAGTAAGCGATTTAATGTTACCGTCTTGATCCTTCGTGCCGTTGATTAATCTGGTGGCAAAAGTATGGCGTAGGCTATGAAGGCCTTTTGTTTCTATTCCGGCCGCCTTGAGAATTCTGTAGAATCTTTTGCGAAAGTTGACGGGGCGGGTGACTTCTCCGTGCTCGTCAGGGATGAGTGGACTGTCCTCGCCGAAGTAGAATTCTTTGCGCAGGTCTATTATCATTTCGATAGCAGTGTCGTTGAGAGGGACATCGCGCTTGCTGGTAGCACTTTTGAGTTTGCCGACGATGACCTCTCTACCGCTCTCCGCAGTGACGCCATCGCGCTTGCTGACTTCTTTTACACCGCGCTGAATGTGCATGGACCCTCTGTTCCAAATCGATGTCTAAGTTGAGCAAGCCGAGGGCTTCTTCCGTTCTCATTCCCGTATTCAGCATCAGAATGTAGGCTGCCGCCTGCTGATATTTTCGCTTGCCGTTGCTGAACACGCTGAACGCTTCCGCCTTGAATTTTTCGATTTCTTCCTCCGAGAATACCGTGATGGTCTCAGTCGGAGGGAGATTTTCTTTTCCCTGGGCAGACATAAAGTTCGCTTTCTTTATCATTTCCACGTTCGCCATTGGGTTCTTCGTGATGATTTCCTGCTGATAAAGATACCTGAAATACTCGTTAAGGAGGACATAAACCTTCTTGACAGTTGTGTAAGCATAGCCCTCCGTCATCCAATAGTTGAGCAGCTTTTTGATATCGGCAGAAGTGATATCGCCGACAACCTTCTTGCCAAGTTGAGGATATATTTGATTTTTTGCAATTAATTCGGCTCTGTCGTAGGTGGTACGCTCCACCGCAGGGAACTTGAAAACCTGTAACCAATTCTGCAAGCCTTCCTCTAACGTCTTTAAAGATTCAACAGAATCATTTTTGTCTTGATTAAATTCCACGATATACTTTTTCATCTTCTTATTGACTTCCGACTTTGTAGTACCCGAGAAGCTTTTGCGTTTTCTCTCGCCGTGCTCATCAAGATACCAGACTACGCCGCCCCAACGACCGTCGGTTCTTTTAAATGCATTTCCGTTGGTAAGAATTTCTCGTTGTGACATTGACGTCATCTCCTTTTTTCAGTACAACAATATATCACAGATTCGGTCATTTATCCAGACCTAATCATTATAATAACCATCAAGTATTTCTTCAAAATTAATGTGACCGCGTGTCCTTCGGACGTTGTTGATAGCCTCATGCCTCATTTCTTCAACCCACTCTTTCTCTACCATATGGTTCATAGCGAGAATCCTCACCACCATCTCAAGCTGAACGGCGTAACGGAACAGTCCTTTTGAGATTGCCTTGGCGTTGTCCTCGGAGTATTTTGCGATAGCTTGTCCGAGCTTCTCGCTGACGGCAGGCTCGTTGGAACGGAGCAGATAATCGGCAATATAATTTTCAACCGCTTCCGCGAAAAATTCATTTCTCGATTTGAAATGAAATTGTTTGACCATATCGTCCGCTCGTTTTATCAAATCTTTGTCCAGATAAAGACCGATTCATTTCATATTCTCAGAATCCATAAATACCTCCAAAAAATCGTGTTAATCAAAAATAACCCACTTCAAAACGGCTTGAAACTGCCGAAATTCGGGATTTCACCTCGCAATAGACGCCTGTTTCAGCACCAAAGGGTAAAACCCGACGCCTAATTGACGCACAATTAGCTCCGGCGAGAAACGGCTTAAACAGTCGGCATTGCCGGCTGAAGTGGTCCGCATAGGCGCCTAAGTAAGCGCCTATGTTTTCTCCAGCTTAATTTTCGACCCTGTGTTTTTCGCCTGTTTTTCCTAAGCCGAGCGCTTAATACCGCCGTTCATAATCTGCTTTCGGTGGAACTCGTCAACCGCGCATTGGATTGGAAGAATTTGATACTTAAGATTTCCATTGCGTTTGATTCTCTTGCTCGTTATCACGCTCGTTCTTTCAGTGACAATCAAACACTTTTCTTCAAGGCTGTGCACATATTTCATCACAGTGTTCCTGCTCATATGAAGCGCCTTGCCGATTGTTTTGAACGAGGGATAGCAAGTATAAGTTTTGCGGTCTTCCATCCGCATCAGGTAACTGTACAGCGCAATTTCTCCGGCACACAAATCCATATTGAAGATTTCTTTCGGCAGAGGAAAGAAATTCCCCTTGCGAGGAATCGGGGGCGATTTAAAAACAAATAATTTGCTGAGTATTTTACAATTATACTTTCCTGCATTGTCATTCACCCACTTTATAAACTTTTCTTTCGGCACAACCATTCTCGCTCCGATTTTCAGAGTAGGAAAACCTTCCTAGTGCATCAACTCATACGCTCCCGAGCGCGAGATGCCGAGCACGCTCGAGACGGTTTTCACGTCGATGAACAACGGAAGTTCATCATAGGTTTTATAAACCAAATTATCCTGTCCTTTCTTTCGGGCAACAAAAAAGACCCGTTACTTGTC
>JAFTPG010000073.1 GCA_017463375.1 Ruminococcus sp.
CTATTGAGGGAGACCCTTTTGAAAAAGGGTCCTCCCTCAAACTCCCTCCCTAAAACTTTTATTTAAATTTTCCATATAGGGGGCATGCCCCCTATATGGAAAATTTGAGTTGAAGTCTTTGGAAAGGGGTCTGGGGAAGAACCTTTCTTCAGAAAGGTTTGCCCCAGCAGATTACGAGGATACTCCTCGCTAAACAACAATTTATAATCTTGCTTTTGGAGTAAAAATGTGATATAATAGCAATAGTAATAATTGAAACTGAAAGGATAATAAAATGGATATTAACAAAACTCTGGCACAGGAATTCGGACTTCGTCAAGAACAGGTAGATAACACCGTTGCTCTCATTGACGATGATAAAACAATACCATTCATAGCTCGTTACCGTAAGGAGCTGACGGGCTCGCTGGATGATCAGGTTCTGCGTGAGCTTCATGACAGATTGATGTATCTGCGTAATCTGGAAAAGCGCAAGGAAGAGATCAGAAACGCTATCACCGAGCAGGAAAAAATGACTCCCGAGATCGAAGCTGCGATCGACGCGGCAAAAACTCTCGTTGAGGTTGAGGATATCTATCGTCCCTATAAGCCGAAAAGACGTACAAGAGCAGGAATCGCCCGTGAGAACGGACTCGAACCGCTCTCAGAGATCATCATGGCTCAGGACATGGCGACCGACCCTGAAAAGGAAGCAGAAGCATTTATAAACGAGGAGAAGAACGTTCCTGATGTGAAAACAGCTGTTCAGGGCGCTATGGATATCATCGCTGAGAATATCTCAGATGACGCTGAGATCAGAAAGAAGCTCCGTGACCTCGCTATGAGAGAGGGAAAAATCGCCTCCAAGGCTGCTGATGAAGAGGCTGAAAGCGTTTATACCAACTACTATGAATACTCAGAGCCGATCGAAAAAATCGCTCATCACCGTATTCTCGCTATCGACCGAGGCGAAAAAGAGAATTTCCTTAAAGTTTCACTTGAGCTTGACGAGACAAGTGCAGCAGGTCTTATTATACATAAATATGTGAAGAATGATTCAGCTTGTGCTGAAATCGTCCGTGAAGCCGCAGCCGACAGCTATAAGCGTCTGATTTTCCCCTCAATTGAGCGTGAGATCCGTTCGGAGCTTTCGGCTAATGCTGCGGAACAGGCAATCAAGGTTTTTGCTTCAAATCTCAGACAGCTTCTGCTACAGGCTCCGCTGAAAAACAGTGTGATCCTCGGTCTCGACCCGGGCTACAGAACAGGCTGTAAGGCTGCTGTTATCGACTCTACAGGTAAGGTTCTTGATACAAACGTAGTTTACTGCACTCCCGGTCCCAAGACAAATATTGAAGCGTCCAAGCGTATAATCAAGCAGCTCATTCAGAATCATGGCGTTACCACTATTTCAATCGGCAACGGTACAGCTTCGAGAGAAACGGAGTCCTTTGTAGCTGAGCTTCTCAAGGAGATCCCTGAAAAGGTGAGCTACATGGTCGTAAGCGAGGCAGGAGCTTCCGTTTATTCTGCTTCAAAGCTTGCGGCGGACGAGTTCCCCGAATTCGATGTTTCTCTCAGAAGTGCAGTTTCAATCGCTCGGCGTTTGCAGGATCCTCTTGCGGAGCTTGTCAAGATCGACCCAAAAGCTATCGGAGTAGGTCAGTATCAGCATGATATGCCCAAGGCTCGTCTCAGTGACGCTCTCACGGGTGTTGTTGAGGATTGCGTAAACTCTGTCGGAGTAGACCTCAATACGGCTTCTCATTCTCTGCTGTCGTACATCTCGGGAATCAATGCGTCGGTTGCAAAGAATATCGTTGCGTACCGTGAGGAAAACGGCAGATTTACCGACAGGAAACAGCTCCTCAAGGTATCAAAGCTGGGTAAGAAGGCGTTCGAGCAGTGTGCAGGCTTCCTGAGAGTCCGCGACGGAAAGAATCCGCTTGATAACACGGCTGTTCATCCTGAGAGCTATGAGGCGGCTTCCTCGCTGCTCAGCGAATGCGGATTTACTCTTGCTGACATCTCCAACGGCGGAGCTTCCGGAATTACAGAGAAAGCCGACAGCATTGGTCTTGACAGCATCAGCGCAAATCTCGGTATTGGAGTTCCGACCCTTACCGATATCATTGCGGAGCTTAAAAAGCCCGGACGCGACCTCCGTGACGAGCTTCCTCCTCCGCTCCTGAGAAGCGGCGATATCATGGAGATCAAGGATCTCAAACCCGGAATGGAACTTGTGGGTACAGTCCGCAATATCATCGACTTCGGCTGTTTTGTAGATATAGGCGTTCACGAGGACGGACTCGTTCATATCTCCCAGATTTGCAGCCGTTACATCAAGCATCCCCTTGAAGCTGTAAAGGTAAATGATGTTGTAAAGGTCAGGGTTCTTGATGTGGATGTTAAGAAGAAGAGGATCTCTCTTACAATGCGTCTCGACGATGAGGCTGAGAAGAAGCAGTCAAAGCCTGCCAAAAAGCCTGAAAACCGCCGTCCAAAGGGTGCTGATATCACAAAGATGAGAAACAGCAGCTTCAGAATCAAACAGAAGTAATGTACTATGTTTACATAATTAAATGTGAAGCCGGCGAGCTTTACACCGGCATTGCAGCTGATATCGTAAGACGGATGAAGGAGCATTTTTCTCAGTCGGAAAAATGTGCAAAGTATACCCGTTCGCATAAGGCTGTATCACTTGAAGCTCTCTGGACTGCTGAAAACCGCAGTCTTGCTTCAAAGCTTGAGCGGCGTATAAAGAAGCTCCCGAGAGGCAAAAAACTGGAGCTGATCGAGTGTCCAGAGTCTCTGGAATCTCTCTGCGAGGAGGGAGAGATTTTTGTTCCTGTAAGGGAATTTTCATTGGAAGAGATGCTTAATAAATAAAATTACGGCAGAGTTTTTATCTCTGCCGTTTTATATTTTGAAAAAGTGATAAAAGCAAAAAGTTTTCGGTTCAGCCTTTTTCAGATGTAGGGGCAGCCCTTGCGGCGGCTGCCCGTGGTATATTATAATATTATTGCGGGCGACCGCAAGGGTCGCCCCTACAAAAATCATCTCTAATTATGTGTTATTCTGGAAATTGATTTCTGTGATTATAAAAACAAACGGCAGAGCCATAGAACTCTGCCGTTTCGTATTATTTATGCTATTATTACGCAAGAACCGGGATAACTGCTTCTGCGCTGAGCTTCTGAGCCTCAGCGAAAGTAAGCTCGTTATCAGTAATGTACGGAGTCTTTCCTGCCTCACGAACATACCATTTAGCCTTGAAATTATCAACACTCTCAATAAAGCTGTCGTCCTCAGAGGATTCCCATGACTGAGAGAATACAGTAACCTTATGCTTTACAGAGTCGATAAGATCTCCCACAACAGCACTTGCTGTCGGGAACTTTCCTGCACCTCTGCCGTAGAACATAGTCTTGTCAACAGCGTCTCCGTCAACGAGAACTGCGTTAAATACATCGCTTACGCTTGAAATGATATTATCATGAGAAACGAGCATCGGCATTACGCAGGGAAGAATCTTTCCATTTTCGAGCTTCTTGACATTAGCAATGAGCTTGATTGCATAGCCCATGGAATCCGCAACCTGAACGTCGTTGAGGTCGATCTGGGAAATACCCTTAGTGAAAACGCTCTTGGGATAAACGTGCTTTCCGTATACGAGTGAAGAGATGATACAGATTTTTCTGCATGCGTCATATCCCTCAACATCGGCAGTGGGGTCTTTCTCCGCATAACCGAGCTGCTGAGCAAGCTTGAGAGCGTCGTCGAAAGCCATGTTATCGTTGTACATCTTTGTGAGGATGAAGTTTGTAGTACCGTTGAGGATACCTGCAACCTCGTTTATTTCATTAGCTGCAAGGCACTTATGAAGCGGTCTGATAATCGGAATAGCACCGCCTACGCTTGCTTCAAAGAAGAAGTTGCAGTTCTTTTCCTTAGCGATAGCGAGGAGGATATCACCTTTTTCTGCAACAAGCTCCTTATTGGAAGTAGAAACGCTCTTACCCTTTTCAAGGCAGGACTTTACAAAAGTAAATGCAGGCTCAAGACCTCCCATACACTCGCAGACAGCGGTAACCTCGTCATCGTTAAGAATATCATTAAAGTCCTTTGTAAACTTGTCCGCATAGGGAGTATCAGGGAAATCTCTGAGGTCGAGGATATATTTAAGCTCCATCTCAGTACCTGCTCTTTTCTCGATGCTCTCCTTATTTTTATAGAACAGCTCAACAACGCCTGAGCCTACAACACCGTGACCTAAAACTGCGAATTTAACTGACATAAAATAAACCTCCGGAATTACTCGGCGGAGAGGACTTTTACCTCAAGAACACCGTCGAGTTCAGTAATTGAATTTAATGAAGCGAGCTCGTCCGCCGAATCTCCGACAAGTCTCAGAGAGATATTAACGGCAGCAGCTCCGTCAACAGGAATACTCTGATTGACGGTAAGAACGTTAGCATTGATTCCGTGAAGGAACACCAGAACGCTTGACAGAACTCCCGGCTGATCGTTCAGCAGGAGATAGATGTTGACGATTCTGCGTGTAAATAGCTCCTCATAGGAAAAAACGCAGTCCTTATACTTATAATAGGCACTGCGGGAAATACCTATACGCTTACAGGCAGAAGCGAAGCTTTTTTCGCCTTTCTGAGCCATAAGCTTTTTGACTTCGAGAACCTTTGTGAAAACGTCGGGAAGAACCTGAGCGTCCGCCACAATTAGCTGTGATTGTTTTTTCATAAAATAAATACACCTGTTAGTACAGAATAAATTAGTGAGGCGGAAAAATAGTCCGCCCGTGGTGAACAACTGTGCATTACATAATTACTATACCACTTTTATCCACTTTTGTCAAGCGAAAATTGCATTATAATAATATAAATTCGTAAATGTAATTAATTTCTCAGCTCCGCCGCCTGTCCCCTTATTTTACTGTTTGTTATATAGCACAATTACATTATATTGTAAAGCGCAAATACTGTCGAAAGCGATAAAATCATGAAAAGCACTTGACAAATGTAGGATTTTATTGTAATATACATTTATTATATAAGATTTTCAATGAAACAGCGGCGTTTCGATTGTAGTTCCTTAATTCACAGTCGGAATGCCTTTGTTTGTTCAAGGAGGATGCACCATGTCAGAGCAGGCAAAGCATAAATCAGTATCGGAATTTTTCGGCTGTAATGTATTCAGCGACAGAGTAATGAGGGAAAGACTTCCAAAAAATGTATACAAATCCGTTCAGAGAACACGACAGTTGGGTATTGCTCTCGATCAGGACGTGGCTGACGTTGTTGCCAATGCCATGAAGGACTGGGCTGTTGAAAAGGGTGCAACTCACTATACTCACTGGTTCCAGCCTATGACCGGTGTAACTGCTGAAAAGCACGACGCATTTATGTCTCCCACATCAAACGGTGAAGTTATTATCGAGTTCTCCGGCAAGGAGCTTGTCAAGGGCGAGCCAGACGCTTCATCATTCCCGTCAGGCGGTCTCCGTGCCACTTTCGAGGCAAGAGGCTATACTGCATGGGATCCTACCTCCTGTGCATTTATCAAGGATAATTCGCTTTACATACCTACAGCCTTCTGCTCATATACAGGCGAAATTCTCGATAAAAAGACTCCCCTCCTCCGCTCTATGGAGGTTGTCAGCGAGCAGGCTCTGAGAATTCTCAGACTCTTCGGAAACACAACCGCAACAAGGGTCACTACTACAGTGGGTCCCGAGCAGGAGTACTTCCTCGTTGACAAGAAATACTATGACCTCAGAGACGACCTCGTTCTTACAGGAAGAACACTCTTCGGAGCTAAGCCTCCAAAGGGTCAGGAGCTTGAGGATCACTATTTCGGAAATATCAAGCAGAGAGTCTCCGACTATATGAAGGATCTCGATGAAGAGCTCTGGAAGCTCGGAATCTATGCTAAGACTAAGCACAATGAAGCTGCTCCTGCACAGCATGAGCTTGCTCCGGTATTTACTACATCAAATATCGCTGCCGACCACAATCAGCTTACAATGGAAATCATGAAGAAAACTGCTATCAAGCACGGTCTTGTATGCCTGCTTCATGAAAAGCCCTTTGCAGGCGTGAACGGTTCCGGTAAGCACAATAACTGGTCGCTTTCTTCAAATGACGGTCAGAACCTCCTCGACCCCGGCGATACACCGCAGGACAATATGCAGTTCCTCACCTTCCTCTGTGCGATCATTAAGGCTGTGGATGAATACGCTCCGCTTCTGAGACTGTCCGCTGCTTCGGCAGGAAACGACCACAGACTTGGCGCAAATGAAGCTCCTCCGGCAATCATCTCCGTATTCATCGGAAGCGAGCTTGAAGGCGTTGTGGAAGCTCTCGAAAAGGGTACAGTTTATAAGTCCGTTGCAAATCAGTCGTTTGAGATCGGCGTTGACGCTCTTCCGAATTTCCCCAAGGACTCCACCGACCGCAACAGAACCTCTCCTTTCGCTTTTACAGGAAATAAGTTCGAGTTCAGAATGCTCGGCTCAGCTGATTCTATCTCCTGCACAAATACTATCATCAATACAACAGTTGCTCAGGTTCTCAGCGAATTTGCCGACGAGCTTGAAAAGGCTGACGATTTTGATTCTGCTCTCAAGGCTCTCCTCGTGAAAACGATCAAGGAGCATAAACGCGTGATCTTCAACGGAAACGGCTACTCAGACGAGTGGGTCGCTGAGGCTGAAAAGAGAGGTCTCCCGAACCTGATCTCCACCGTAGACGCTCTTCCGAGATATACAGACGAAAAATATGTCTCCATGTTTGAGAAATTCAAGGTTTACACTGCTGCTGAGATAAACTCAAGAACAGAAATCCTCCTCGAAAACTACAGTAAGGTAATCAACATCGAGGCTCTTACAATGCTTGATATTTCCAGAAAAAAGATCATTCCTGCATGTATCAGCTATACAAAGTCCATCTGTGATGCGGCTATTTCCAAGAATGCTATCGGAATTGATTCATCTGTTGAAAAGGGACTCGCTTCAAAGCTTTCCGGTCTCACGGAAGGTATCGTAAAAGCAACAGCTCTTCTCGATGAAAAGGTGCTTGCTGCTCAGGGCAGATCCGAGGGACTCGAAATGGCTAAGTACTACAGAGAGGAAGTATTTGCTCAGATGCAGGCTCTCAGAGCGCTTGTTGATGAAGCTGAAATGAATGTTGCTGAAGCCGCATGGCCGCTTCCTTCATACTCCAAGCTTCTCTTTACAGTTTAAGCAGTTCATCATGTTTTTTACATCCAAATTATGATTAAAAATATCGGCGGTATTCATTTTACTGAATACCGCCGTTTTGTATTGTTATATGCGGTCAGCGTTCGCTGAGCCGTCTGTATAAGCTTTTCAGTGAATCGTTAATGCATTACATCAGATCGCAGATGAGGTTTGAGAACTCTACGGGATTCTCTACGCTGAGTCCCTCAATGAGAAGTGCCTGATTATAGAGCAGATTCGCATATTTTCCGAGCTTATCGTTGTCGCCGGAAGCATTAAGCTCCCTGAGCTTTTCAAATACAGCGTGCTCCGGATTAAGCTCGAGAACTCTCTGCGCCTTGACCTTCTGGTCGCCCGGCATTGAGTTGAGAACCTTCTCCATTTCAAGTGAAATACTGCCCTCGCTTGTAAGGCATACAGGGTGAGATTTAAGTCTCTGAGAAAGAATTACCTTTGAAACCTTGCCGTCAAGAGCGTCCGACATAGCTTTGAGCATATCGGAGTTTTCCTCTTCCTTAGCCTTGATCTCCTCTTTCTTCTCGTTATTCTCAAGTCCGAGGTCATCAGCAGAAACAGACTTGAACTCCTTGTCCTTGTACTTCATGAGAGTCTTGACTGCAAACTCGTCGATATTATCGGTGAGATAGAGAATCTCGAATCCATTTTCCTTGACAAGCTCTGTCTGCGGGAGCTGTTCGATTCTTGCAGCGCTTTCGCCTGTTGCGTAGTAGATGAACTTCTGCTCCTCACGCATACCTGTTACATACTCGTCGAGCGTTACAAGCTTGTTCTCGTTCGAGGAGGTGAACATGAGAAGATCCTGAAGCTTCTCCTTGTTCATTCCATAGTCGCTGTAGATACCGTATTTGAGCTGGAGACCAAATGCCTTCCAGAACTCCTCATACTTCTCACGCTCGTTCTTGAGCATCTTTTTCAGCTCGCTGGTAATGGTTTTCTCAATGCTCTTAGCGATAACCTTGAGCTGTCGGTCGTGCTGGAGCATCTCACGGGAGATATTCAGCGACAAGTCCTCGGAGTCAACAAGTCCCTTTACAAAGCTGAAATAGTCTGGGAGAAGATCTCCGCACTTGTCCATGATAAGGACTCCGTTTGAATAGAGCTGGAGTCCCTTTTCGTATTCCTTTGAATAGAAGTCAAAGGGAGCCTTGGACGGAATGTAGAGAAGCGCATTATACGCTGCGGTACCCTCGTTCTTGACATGAGCATATCTGAGAGGCTCATTATAATCATAGAACTTCTCAACATAGAAGTGCTTGTAATCCTCTTCTTTAAGCTCGGACTTGCTCTTTTTCCAGAGCGGAACCATGCTGTTGAGAGTTTCAATCTCGATGTATTCCTCATACTCGGGAGCCTTGTTCTCGTCCTTTTCTTCTTCGGGAACTTCCTTCGGACGGCTGTGAGTTACCTCCATCTTGACTGGGAAGCGGATGTAGTCGGAGTACTTTTTGATAAGTCCCTTGATTCTGTACTGGTCGAGGAAGTCTGTATACTGCTCGTCATCCGTATCATCAAGAAGCTCAAGAATGATCTCAGTTCCGGCATTCTTTTTGTCTGCCTCGGTGATCGTATAGCCGTCAACGCCCTCGGACTCCCACTGATAAGCCTTGTCGCTGCCGTAAGCCTTTGAGATTACAGTAACCTTCTTCGCTACCATGAATGCTGAGTAGAAGCCTACACCGAACTGACCGATGATCTGATTATCCTCTTCAAGCTTGTTCTCGGTCTTGAATTTCAGAGAACCGCTGTTTGCGATAGTTCCGAGATTATTTTCAAGCTCCTCGGCGGTCATACCGATACCGTTATCGGAAATTTTCAGAATACGGCTGTCCTTATCGGCACTTATCCAGATTGCGAAATCATCCTTGTTCAGACCTACCTTATCGTCTGTCAGTGACTTGAAATAGAGCTTGTCGATAGCGTCGCTTGCGTTTGAGATAAGCTCTCTGAGAAAGATTTCCTTATGTGTATAGATTGAATGAATCATCATTTCCAGGAGTCTTTTGGACTCTGCTTTGAACTGCTTTGTTTCCATTTCAAACATCTCCAAAAATAAATTTTAGCACTCTCACTGGTAGAGTGCTAAAATAAGTATATATCTTTGAGGAGTCAATGTCAAGAATCCCGGCAAATCTTTACAGATTGTTCATAAATAAAACAGGGCGGATAATATCCGCCCCTACATTCAAATATATTATAATCCTTCATCCTTCTATCCCGTAGGGGCGACCCTTGCGGTCGCCCGTTGTACGACATCATAATCCGGATATGGATTATTTCATGTATTCCTCAAAGCTCAGATAGCCGCCGATGGCTGTGTAGGCATAATAACCGAGGATGTACGATGCGTCGAGGGAGTTTACTGCTGAATCGCCGTTGACGTTAGCGAATGTTTCCTGATAATCATACAAAACTGAGCCTTTTCCTGTTGCGACAGAAGCGTACTCGGTCAGAGCCATTGACGCATCGAGTGCATTTACTTCACCGTCAAGGTTGACATCACCGAGCGAAAAATCCTCGATAGCCTTGAACGTTATACCGTATTTTTCAGCGTAAGCCTGCGCTGTCGAGCCGTAGTAACCGATGATAACTCCGGCAAAGGGCAGCTCCTCAGAATCTGCATAAGAGATGTTGTTTATCGTGTCTATGGAGTCATATATAGTGCACTCGGGATTTGATATAACGATCCTGCTAAGGGATGCCATGCCGTCAAAGGCAAACAGACCTATTGTTGAAACGCTTTCAGGAAGCTCCACGCTGCTCATTGAAGAACAAAACAAAAAACTGCCCCAGCCGATATCCTCCATACCTTCCGGAAATCTGATATTCCTGAGATTGTCGCAGCATTCAAACGAACCCAACGTCGTCGTAAGAGTCGACGGAAACTCAACCGAGGTCAGATTATCACAGTCCCAGAATATTACATCTCCAAGTCCGGTAATACCTTCCCCGATAACAACGCGCTTGATCTGATCTCTGATCTCAAACCACGGCATAGGCTCAAAATCGTCCCATTGTATTTCCATATCACCGGCGAAGATGTATGCCGCACCGAAATCCCATGACCACGTTGCTCCTGTTCCGGTTACAGTAAACGTTCCTTCACTGTCGAGACTCCAGTAGGCATTATCTCCGCACTGTCCCGAGGCGGCGATATCAGCGGCATTTGTATTCAGTCCGATAAAATTCGTTCCCATGATGCAGAGCGATAATGCTCCGGCGATAATTTTATTTGTTTTCATATTATTTTCCTTTCTTATACAGGCGGATGATATCCGACCCTACAGTTTAATTCATGTATTCCTCGAATGTTTCTGTTCCGCCTGTTGCGGTGTAGGCATAATAACCGAGGATGTAGGATGCGTCGAGGGAGTTTATATTGCCGTCGGAATCAGTATCAGCGATAAACTTCTGGTATTCATAAAATGCGGAGGCATTTCCTGTGGAGGCACTTGCATATTCAGTCAGCACCAGAGATGCATCCAGAGCATTTACTTCTCCGTCGAAATTTGCATCGCCGAGTGAAAAATCCTCGATCGGCATGAATGCTGCACTGTATTTTTCAGCATGAACCTGCGCAGCAGAATCTACATAGCCGATCATAGTTCCGCTGAACGACACTAACTCCGATGATATATGCAAAGTATCATTTATCGTGTATCTGGAGCCGAATATTCTGCATTTGGGATTCGGTATGATAATTCTGTCAAGTGATCTCACTCCATCAAAAGCGTAGTGGTCTATTACGACGACGCTTTCAGGAAGAAATACTGTACTGAGAGCTGTATTTTCGAATGCTGAATTTCCTATGTAGTTCAGCGAGTTGGAAAACTTAACACTTCTCAGTGAGGTGCAGCAGCCGAATGCACCTGCCTCAAGTCTTTCAACGCTGTCCGGCAGAAAAACCTCTTCAAGCGAATCACATGACAAAAAACAGGATGTTCCAAGTCTTTCTATACCCTCCGGCAGATTTATTGCTGTGAGGTTATCGCAGTCAAAGAATGAAC
>JAFTPG010000018.1 GCA_017463375.1 Ruminococcus sp.
ATGGAAAATTTAAATAAAAGTTTTAGGGAGGGAGTTTGAGGGTGACTCCCCACAGTGTGGGGAGATGTCCGAAGGACAGAGGGGACTCGCGCCAGTAAGGCGGACCCTTTTTCAAAAGGGTCTCCCTCAATAGATTGCGAAGATACCCTCGATAAATTACATTTTGTAGGGGGCGGCGTCCCCGACGCCCCGTTGTCAATTAATTATTGGGACGTCGAGGACGCCGTCCCCTACAAATAACGTGAATCAAAAATGTGTAGGGGCGGACGCCCTCGTCCGCCCGTTGGTTTTGCGTTACATTCGGGTTCGGGCGACCGCAAGGATCGCCCCTACAAAGTGTATTTCTAAAAAGACAAATAAGAAAAACAGCAAGTTTTCCACACTCTCCCGTTGCAAATGTTGAAAAATCCGCTGCTCTGACAGCCCTCAGATTGGATAAATTATCTAAAAATATTTTTCGCCCGCAAAAAATTTCGGAAACTGCTTGACAGACGATGTTTTTTAAGATATAATGTACTAGTGTAATGCGGATTCATTACGTCCGCTGACTATTAGTGAATCAAGCAAATAACGCTTTTGCGTATATATATTTGCGCGGAGAGGAGGACCAAGGTTATGAAGAGAACTTACCAGCCTAAGAAGCTCCACAGAAAGAAGGAGCACGGCTTCATGAAGAGAATGGCTACGAAGAACGGAAGAAAGGTTTTAGCTCGTAGAAGAGCCAAGGGCAGAGCAAGATTAACTCACTGATGCGAGGCTGACCACAAAATACATTTTTGTGGTCTTTTTTGTTAGTATACGGAGACAGGCTCTCTTCAGCCTGTCCGTATATCTCCCTGAATTATGGTATTATTATGCTTTACACGGAAACCCTGAATGATAATAAAGACTTCCTTCTGCTTTATAAAAAAGGCAGATTTACCGCTTCTAAATATACGGTCATCTATGTAAGGCCAAACGGTAAGAGCTGCAATAGGCTAGGTATAACCGCCGGCAAGAAAATCGGCAACGCCGTCTGCCGCAACCGTGCCAAAAGACTCATCCGCCATGCCTACAGAGAAGCCGAAATCAGTCTGCCTGTCGGTATAGATATAGTTATTGTCGCAAGAAAGCCTATCTGCGAGATCAAGTCGCAGGAGCTCTGCGCCTATATGAATAAATACGGTATCCCTGAGATCAATAGAATGGCTTCAAAAAACGACGGAGCAAAGAGAAGAAAATGAAATTTCTTTTAGTTTCGCTGGTTAAGTTTTACAGGAAGCATATCTCTCCGCATTTTCCCGCAAGATGCAAGTATTATCCCACCTGCAGCAGATATGCCCTCGACGCACTCGAAAAGCACGGAGCCTTAAAAGGCTCTCTTCTTGCTGTATGGAGACTTCTTCGGTGCAACCCGATGTCTATGGGCGGAATTGATTTCGTTCCCGAAAAATTTACCTTTCGAGTGGAAAAGTATAATTATCATTCCGATGAATGCGGTTTCCAGCATAATGACGACGATGACGATATTTAATTAGGATAGAGGTATAATTAGAAAAATGAATTTTTTGACTAACCTTATTGGTATCCCGTTCGGATACCTGATGAGCTGGATTTATAATTTTGTCGGAAACTACGGTCTGGCAATCGTTATTTTTACCATACTTACCAAGCTCATCCTCTTGCCGGTAAACTACAATACTCAGCTGAACTCGGCACGAATGAGACTGCTTAATCCTAAGCTTGAAAAGCTCAAGAAAAGCTATAATAATAATCCCACAAAGCTCCAGGAAGAGCAGCAGAAGCTCTATCAGCAGGAGGGTCTGAACCCGATGGCTTCATGTATGCCGTCTCTCATTCAGATGATTCTCCTCTTCGGAGTGCTCGACGTTGTTTATAAGCCGCTTACCCACATATTCCATTTCGGAAGCAAGGTCAAGGACTCTGCTCTCAGTATTGCCAATGAGCTTCTGAGTGCAGCCGGAAGCAAAACTGTTATTGATTCCGGAGATATGAGATACGAGCTTCAGATCATGGAACAGGTCGGCAAGGATCCCTCTAAGTTCGAGAGTCTCAAGGAAGGCTTCCTCGAGAAGGTTCAGGAGTTCAGCGATAATTTCACTGTTCTCGGCGCAAATCTCGGTAAGACTCCCAGCACAGACATCGACTTCGGAAACAGCGAAAGTGTTATCCTCTTCCTCATTCCGATCCTCGCAGGTCTGTCACAGCTTTTAATGACCATTTATACACAGGTTCACCAGAAGAAAACAAATCCCAATATGCAGAGCATGGGCTGCATGAATGTTATGCTTTATCTCATGCCGGTCCTCTCAGTATGGTTTGCATTCCAGGTACCTGCCGGCGTAGGCTTCTACTGGATCTGTTCATCCGTATTCTCGTTCCTTATCACCTTCGGTCTGAATCAGTACTTTACTACGGAAAGAACTGAGGTTCTTAACGAAAAGGCTAAGGAAAAGGCAAAGAAGAAGGCTGCAAAGCACCCCGAAAGAAAAACCTTTATGCAGAAAATGCTCGAGCAGCAGCAGCTTCTTGAACAGCAGCAGAACGGTTCCGTTCCTACCAAGGCTGACGGAAGCAAGGCTTCACGCTCGGAAATGAATAAGTATAACCGTGACCGTCTCAATGACGCCAGAAAACGTATGGCTGAAAAGTACGGCGACGAATATGACAATAATGATGAGGATTAATCCGTTTGGAGGTAATGAAAATGACTGAAATTTTTACTGCGAAAACAGTCGCTGAAGCTAAGGAACTTGCCGCAGCAAAGTTCGGAAAAAGCGTCTCCGAAATCGAATTTGAGGTTATCGAAGAGGGTAAGAAGGGCTTCCTCGGCATCGGCAAGACCGACGCTAAGGTTAAAGCTACTTATGTTGAAGCAGCTCCCGCACCCGTTAAGAAGCCGGAAGCTCTTGAGACAGCCGCTCCTGCACCTGCACCCGTGAAAAATAACGCTGACGTTAAGCCGGAGGCTCCGAAAGCACCTGAAAAGGCTGAGGAGATTAAGACTGAGAACGCTCCTGCACCTGCTGAGAAGAAGTCTGAGACTCCTAAGAAGGAGACAGCAGCTCCCGCAGCTGAGACGGCTGAGAACGCAGAGGACGAGTATTCAATCGAGAACTTTACTCTTATCGAGGACGAGGCTCTCGTTCATCCCAAGGTTAAAATTGCAAGAGACTATATCACAAGCGTTCTCAGAGCTATGGACGTGGACGCTGAATTCACTGTTTATCAGAATGAGACAGGCGCTGTTCTCAATGTGGAGAGCGCTAATAACGGTACTATTATCGGCAGAAGAGGCGAGACCCTCGACGCTATCCAGTACCTCTGCTCAATCATCGCTAACAAGGGCGATAAGGACTACTACCGCATTACTGTTGACTGCTATGGCTACCGCAAGAAGAGAAGAGAAACTCTCGAGCAGCTCGCTGCAAAGGTGGCTAAGTCGGTTCTCAGAACAGGCCGTTCACAGCCCCTCGAGCCGATGAATCCCTATGAGAGAAGAGTGATTCACTCCGCAATCTCCGAAATTGAGGGAGTTTCTTCACGCTCAGTCGGCGAGGAGCCTTACAGAAAGATCATCATTTCCTCCAACAACCCCAAGAAGGGCGGCGGAAAGAGACGCAGCGACAATCATGGCGGCAAGCGCAGCGGCGGAAAGAATAACCGCTCAAGAAGCCGTGAGCCGTTCGAGCCAAGAGCAATCGACCTCTCAACAAGCTTCGAGAAGGACTACAAGAAGCCCAAGCCGGAGGACAGCATTGAGGGCGGTCTCTACGGAAAGATCGAATTCTAAGTTAACTTCACAGGCGGCTGACAGATTTGTCCGCCGCCCGTGTCTGCATATTCTTACATCAACGGCTTCAGGCCGTTGTTTTTTTAGGAGTGATTAGCATGTCAACTATAGCTGCAATCTCCACGCCGAATGCGCCGGGAGGTATTGCTGTGATAAGAATTTCCGGCGATGACGCCATAAATATTGCCGAGAGGATCTTCAAACCGGCAGGGAAGAAGAGAGTCTCCGAAATGCCGGGGTATACCTGTGCATACGGTGCGGCTTACGACAGTGAAGAGCGTCTTGACGACTGCATTTTGACCGTTTTCAGAGCTCCGCACAGCTATACGGGCGAGGACGCTGCGGAGATTTCCTGCCACGGAGGTCTGTATGTCACCAAAAGAATTCTGCGTGCTGCACTGAATAACGGAGCTGAGAATGCCGGTCCGGGCGAGTTCACAAAGAGAGCCTTTCTTAATGGAAAGCTCGACCTCACGCAGGCTGAGGCGGTCATGGATATTATTTCTGCCCGTGGTCAGAGAGAACTGAAAATGGCGGAGAATCTCCGTGAGGGAGCGGCTTTCAGAAAGGCGAAGAAGATTTCGGAAACGCTTCTCAAAATTCTTGGAGACCTCGCAGCATGGGCTGATTATCCCGAGGAGGATATTCCCGAGGTCGAGCCTGAGACGCTCCTCACAGAGCTTGAATCGGCTGAGAGGGAGCTTGCTTCTCTCGTTGCAAATTATGACAGAGGACGTATCATCCGTGAGGGAATCGCTACCGTCATCGCAGGCAAGCCGAATGTCGGTAAGTCCACCCTATTTAATTGTCTCAGCGGTTGTGAGAGGAGTATCGTTACTGATATCGCAGGAACTACCCGTGATGTCGTGGAGGAGTCCGTGCGGCTCGGTGAGATAACGCTAAGGCTCTCAGACACTGCCGGAATCCGTGAGACCTCAGATATCATTGAGGGAATGGGAGTTGATATCGCCCGTAAAAGGCTCGATTCCGCCGACCTTATAATTGCGGTTTTTGATGGAAGTTGTCCTCTCACGGCGGACGATTTTGATTTGATTAACAAAATTAAAAATAAAAAATGCATTGCTGTCGTCAATAAATCGGACGCTCCTCAGGTCATTGACAAGGAGTTTCTGGAGTCCGAAATTCAACAAATAGTATATTTATCAGCTAAAGAAAATACAGGAGTAGAGCTGCTCCAGGCAGCAATAGAGACTGAGTTTGAGTTAAATGAAATAAATTATGAGGACGTTTCAGCTGCTAATGAGCGTCAGAAGAGGTGCATTGACTCGGCTTTGAGCTGCATTCGGGAGGCAGCGGAAGCTCTCAGAGGAGGAGTTTTTCTCGATGCTGTAACGGTTCTCATTGATGAAGCGGAGCAGTATCTCCTCGAGCTGACTGGCGAGAAAACTACAGACGCAGTTGTTGACGAGGTGTTCTCGAGATTCTGCGTTGGTAAGTGATGTTTCACGTGGAACAATGAAAGGGGTCAGGTTATGTTATATAAAATGGGCGGCTTTGATGTCGCTGTCATCGGTGCGGGTCATGCCGGAGTGGAGGCGGCTCTTGCTTCTGCGAGACTAGGCTGCAGAACGGTCATGTTTACGATCTCACTCGATCAGATTGCGAATATGCCCTGTAATCCGTCAATCGGAGGTACTGCAAAGGGTCATCTTGTGCGTGAGATCGACGCTCTCGGCGGTGAAATGGGCAGGGCTGCGGATAAATGCTTCATCCAGAGCCGTATGCTCAATCGTGGAAAAGGACCGGCAGTTCACAGTCTGCGTGTTCAGGCTGACCGCACAAAGTATCATAATTACATGAAAAAAGTCTGTGAAACACAGGAAAATCTCTATGTGAAGCAGGCGGAGGTCGCAGAGATTCTCACGGAAAATGGGAAAATTATCGGCGTCAGGACATCTCTTGGGGCAGAATACAGCGTCAAAGCAGTGATAATTGCTACAGGAACCTACCTCAAAGGGAAGATTCACATTGGCGAGGTTTCATTTGAGAGCGGTCCGGACTCCGCACTTCCAAGTAAATATTTGTCGAAAAGTCTCGAGAAATGCGGCATTGAGCTGAGACGTTTTAAAACAGGAACTCCATGCAGAGTGCACAAGAGAAGCATTAATTTTGATGCAATGGAGCGTCAGGATGGCGATGAAAAGATTGTGCCGTTCTCATTTGAGACTCCTGTTGACGGACTTGAAAATGTCGTAAGCTGCTATATGACTTATACAAATAGTAATACCCACGAAGTGATACTCAGCAACCTCGACAGATCACCTCTTTATTCAGGCAGAATAGAAGGAGTGGGTCCGAGGTACTGTCCGTCCATTGAGGACAAAATTGTAAGATTCTCAGACAAGCCGAGGCATCAACTTTTTGTAGAACCGATGGGAATTTCGACGGAGGAGTACTATTTGCAGGGAATGTCGTCGTCGTTACCGGAGGACGTGCAGCTTGCATTTCTGAGAACCATAGAGGGACTGGAAGACGTTGAAATCATGAGACCTGCCTATGCAATCGAGTACGACTGCTGCGACCCCGCACAGCTTCTTGCTACGCTGGAGTTCAAGAGCGTATCGGGGCTTTACGGCGCAGGACAGTTCAACGGAAGCTCGGGCTACGAGGAGGCTGCCGCTCAGGGAATCGTCGCAGGAATCAATGCGGCTCTCAAAATTAAGGGAGAGGAGCCTCTTGTGCTTGACAGAGCCACATCTTATATTGGCACGCTGATCGACGATCTGGTGACGAAGGGCTGTTCAGATCCGTACAGAATGATGACTTCCAGGAGTGAGTATCGTCTGATTCTGCGCCAGGATAATGCCGATCAGCGCTTGACTCCGATTGGTCACAGGATCGGGCTTATCTCTGACGAGCGGTATGAATCGCTCCAGAGGAAGATAAAAATGGTTGCTGAAGAGGTCAAGAGGGTCTCAACTTTGAACATTGCCCCCAGTGAAATGTTGAATACTTTCCTCGTGGGAATGGGAACTTCACCGCTCTCAACAGGCTGCAAAATGGCTGATCTGATTCGCCGTCCACAGCTGAATTATAACATTCTTGCTCAGTTCGACCCGGGCAGAAAACAACTCCCCGATGATGTCTGCGAACAGGTGGAGCTTCAGATAAAGTATGAGGGCTACATATCAAAACAGCTCCAGCAGATCGAGCAGATGAGAAGTCTGGAGTCGAAAAAACTTCCTCAAACTACCGATTATAGCCAGATTCGCGGACTCAGGCTCGAGGCTGCGGAAAAGCTTAACAAAATCAAACCGCTGTCCATAGGTCAGGCTTCGAGAATATCGGGTGTTTCACCAGCAGACGTTTCACTTCTCGTTGTATGGCTTCAGCAGCAGAAAGGATAAACGATGCTGCCAGATTTTGAACTATCTTGCTCTCTCTTTGAGCAGAGCGGACTCACACTAACTTCTGAGATGTATGCGAAGTTTTCAACATATGCTGAATTCCTTGTGGAATATAATAAGAACGTCAACCTCACGGCGATTACCGAGCCTGAGGAGATTCTTGTGAAGCATTTCATCGACAGCGTTCTCCTATGTAAGTATGCGGAAATTCCGCAGAATTCCACGCTGATTGATGTAGGAACAGGCGCAGGATTCCCGTCAGTTCCGCTGAAAATTTACCGCCCGGACATAAAATTAACTCTTCTTGACAGCCTGAACAAGCGGATCACATTCCTTAAACTGCTCTGTGAGAAGCTGGAAATTGAAGCTGAATTTATCCACGGCAGAGCTGAGGATATCTCGAGAATGACGGAATATAGGGAAAAATTCGACTTTGCAACTGCCCGTGCTGTTGCAAATATGTCGCTTCTGAGCGAGCTTTGTATCCCATTTGTAAAGCCCGGAGGCAGCTTTATTGCAATGAAGGGACCCTCAGAGGATGTTTCACTGGGTTACAATGCAGTGAAAATCCTCGGCGGAGAGGTGCTTTCCGAGATACCCTATACTCTCGCAGACGAGGAGCGCCGATTGATTCATGTGAAAAAAATATCGCAGACTCCGTCAAAATATCCCAGAAACAGCAGTCAGATCAAGAAAAAATTGCTCTGATTTTGAGCTTTGGAGTCTTTTTAACCGCCGGATTCACGAAATTCGGCGGTATTTTTGTGTGGATTTCATTTCCCGAGCATGTTAAAATGTAGCTACAGACTTGAATTCGAGGAAGTTTTGGCGGCCGCTTGCCGAAAATGCGGCAGATGGAGTTAACATGGCAGGATTTTTAAATTTCACCAAGGACAAGCAGATCAACAAGGTAATTGAGGTTGACATAAATCTTATCATTCCAAATCCGCACCAGCCGAGGACTGAATTTTACGAGAATGACATCGCTGCGCTTGCGGAATCTATCGCTCAGAACGGAATTTTACAGCCGCTTTCCGTCCGCCGTGCCGGGGAAAGATTTGAGTTGATTGCAGGGGAGCGGCGGCTTCGTGCGGCAAAAATGTGCGGATTTACCGTTGTTCCGTGCATCGTTCACGAGATAAGCGAGCGGCATTCGGCGATTCTGGCTCTTGTGGAGAACATTCAGCGGCAGGATCTGTCCTTTTTCGACGAGGCAGTTGCAATTGAGAAGCTGATTACATACTACGGGATGACTCAGGAGGATGCCGCCGCAAAGCTTGGGAAGGCACAGAGCACGATCGCCAACAAGCTCCGGCTGCTTCGCCTGAGCGAGGATGAGCGTGAGCTGATAACACGTTTCAATCTCACGGAACGGCATGCGAGAGCACTCCTGAAGCTTGGAAGCTCATCGGAGCGTCTGACGATTCTCGAAAAGGTTGTGAAAAACAATCTCAACGTCGAGCGCACCGAGCGTCTCATCGAGGACTATCTCGGGAAAGAGCGTGTCAAGGCGAGCTACAAGAAGCGTTCCAAGGTGTTTCAGAACGTGAAAATGTTCGTGAACACCATCAACAAGGCGGTCGAAACCATGCAGGCTGCGGGAATCTGTGCGGACTCAAAGAAGATCCAGAATGAGGAGTATATCGAGTACCGCGTGAGAATTCCCATTACTAATAAATAGCACACCCTTTGTTCCATGTGAAACATTCTTCGGAATTGTTCCATGTGGAACATTTTTTTGCGTTTACGATTGTTCCATGTGAAACATTTTTCAGAAAAATACGGAAATTTCTCGCTGTCGTATTTACAAAGGCATCCGAAAGTGGTATAATAATAGTATAAATGAACGAAAGGAAGATATTATGGGCAAAATTATTGCTGTTGCCAACCAGAAGGGCGGCGTCGGAAAGTCCACTACCGTTGTGAATCTTGCCGCTTATCTCGGTTCACGGGATTTCAAGGTTCTTTGCGTGGATTCCGATCCGCAGGGTAATGCAACCACAGGCTTCGGCGTCAAGAAAAGAACTGTCAAGGCGTCAACTTATGACGTTCTGACGGGAAAAATCCGTGTTCAGGACGCTATTATTCATACCGATTTCAAGAATGTTTCTATAATCCCTGCAACAGAGGACCTCGCAGGCTGTGAAATCGAGCTGATCAACTTCGAGAACCGTGTGAACCGTCTCAAAATGCAGCTTCTCACCTGCAAGCTCGATTACGACTACATTTTCATCGACTGTCCTCCTGCGCTCGGAACTATAACCATAAACAGCCTTGTTGCCTGCGACAGCGTAATTGTTCCCATGCTTGCGGAGTTCTACGCTCTCGAGGGACTTTCCCAGCTCGTGAATACGATCAAAATTGTGAAGAATAACTACAATCCCTCACTCGAAATCGAGGGAATCCTCTTTACGATGTTCGACGGACGTCTGAATGTTGCAAACGATGTTGTTGCAGAGGTCGAGAAGTACTTCCCGGGCAAGGTTTTCAGCACCAAAATCCCGAGAAATGTAAGAGTTTCCGAAGCTCCCAGCCACGGAAAGCCCGTGATGTATTACGACAAGGCTTCCAAGGGAACGGAATCCTATGAGCTTCTCGGTCATGAGCTTCTCGGTGAGGAGCAGCAAATTCTCGAGAAAAAGAAACGCAAGGGCTTCTTTTCGTTTAAAAAATCAGGTGGAAAGGAGAATCACTAATCGGAAAACCGATTGTGAAGGTTTATAAATATGGCTATAGGCGGTTTGGGCGCAGGTCTTGATACTCTTTTCAGTGACAACACAAACGAGGTTCAGGTGAAAAAGACTCTGAGACTCTCTGAAATTGAGCCTAATCGTGACCAGCCCCGTAAAAGCTTCAGCGACGAGGCTATTGCAGCTCTCGCTGATTCTATCCGTGAGCACGGTATGCTCCAGCCGATTCTTGTCCGCCCTCTGAGCAGCGGCGGCTATCAGATCGTTGCCGGCGAAAGACGCTGGAGAGCTGCAAGAATGCTCGGTATGGACGAGGTTCCCGTGAATATCCGTGAGCTTTCGGATATCGAGACAATGCAGATTGCCCTCATCGAGAACCTCCAGCGTGAGAACCTCAACCCGATTGAAGAAGCTCTCGGCTATAGGGAGCTTATCGAGAACTACGGCATGACTCAGGAAAAGGTCGCAAAAATGGTCGGACGTTCACGTTCTGCCGTTGCAAATGCTGTGAGACTTCTTGCGCTCCCCGAAAGAGTCCTGAAAATGGTCGAAAACGGCTCACTTTCAGCAGGTCATGCAAAGGCTCTGCTCGGCTTTGAGAATGAGGAGCTTCTTATCGCTACGGCTCTCAGGGCAGCCGACGGCGGACTCACTGTCCGTCAGGTTGAGCGTGCGGCTCAGAAGTCCCTTGAAACAGAGGAGCTGACTCCTCCCTCAACGGACAAGCACATCGACAACTACTTTGTCGAGATGGAAATTTCCCTCAACGAGAGACTCGGCAGAAAAGTCAAGGTCGATTACGGAAAGAACAAGGGCGTTCTCGTCCTCGAATTTTATGATAAGGAAGATTTGGCGGCAATCGCAGATAAGCTCGCCAAGGAAGAATAAAGGAGAATTTTATAATGCTGGACATGAAATTAATCAGAACTAATCCTGAACTCGTTAAGGAGAATATCAAGAAAAAGTTTCAGGATTCCAAGCTCGAGCTTGTTGACAAGGTTATCGAGCTTGATAAGCAGTACCGTGAAACTAAGGTTGAATGCGATAATCTCCGCAATCAGCGTAAGGTCAAGAGCAAGGAAATCGGCGGATACATGGCTAAGGGTCAGAAGGACGAGGCTGAGCGCGTAAAGGCTGAGGTGGGCGAAATCGGAAAGAAGCTCACCGAGATGGAGGCTCTTGAGGTCAAGCTCGAGGCTGATATCAGGGAAATCATGCTCGTTATCCCGAACATCATCGACGAGAGCGTTCCGATTGGCAAGGATGACAGCGAAAATGTTGAGGTTGAGCGCTTTGGCGAGCCTGCTGTTCCCGAGTTTGAAGTTCCTTACCACGTTGACATCATGGAAAAGGTAAACGGTATCGACCTCGACAGCGCAAGAAAAACAAGCGGAAATGGATTCTACTACCTCTGCGGCGATATCGCTCAGCTCCAGTCGTGCATCCTCTCTTACGCAAGAGATTTCATGATTGACAAGGGCTTCACATACTACATTCCTCCGTTCATGATCCGCAGCGACGTTGTTACTGGCGTTATGAGCTTCGCTGAGATGGAGGGAATGATGTACAAGATTGAGGGCGAGGACCTCTATCTTATCGGTACAAGCGAGCACTCAATGATTGGTAAATTTATTGACACAATTGTTCCCGAGAGCGAGCTTCCTAAGACTCTCACAAGCTATTCGCCCTGCTTCCGTAAAGAGGTAGGCGCTCACGGAATCGAGGAGCGTGGAGTCTACAGAATCCACCAGTTCGAGAAGCAGGAAATGATCGTTGTCTGCAAGCCCGAGGAGAGTATGGATTGGTTCCACAAGCTCTACAGCTACACCGTGGAATTTTTCAGAAGTCTCGATATCCCCGTAAGAACTCTCGAGTGCTGTTCGGGAGATCTCGCAGACCTCAAGGTTAAGAGCATCGACGTTGAAGCATGGTCACCCCGTCAGAAGAAGTACTTCGAGGTCGGCAGCTGCTCGAATCTCGGCGACGCTCAGGCACGCCGTCTCGGAATCAGAGTTAAAGGTGCTGACGGAAACAAGTACTTCGCTCACACTCTCAATAATACCGTTGTTGCTCCTCCGAGAATGCTCATTGCATTCCTCGAGAATAACCTCAACGAGGACGGAAGTATCAGAATCCCCGAAGCTCTCAGATACTATATGCGCAAGGACAAAATCGAAGTCCCTGCGAAATAATATAATAATCGGACTTTATATTAAGTAATTCCACAACCTATTGAGGGAGACCCTTTTGAAAAAGGGTCATCCCTCAAACTCCCTCCCTAAAACTTTCAATGAAATTTTCCTGATAGGGCTTTAGCCCTATCAGGAAAATTTGACTAGAAGTCTTTGGAAAGGGGTCTGGGGAAGAACCTTTCTTCAGAAAGGTTTTCCCCGGTAGGCTGTGAATATACTTATCATAGAGTCCGATTTTTATAATGTTCCACATGGAACAATGGTTGTCATAATTGTCCTTGGTATCACATATTTTGTAGGGAGGGGAAAACTGTTTGAAAGGGTGATACAATGGGATTAACTGAAAAGGAGGCAGCTGAGAGGCTGAAATCGGACGGAGAAAACGTACTCAGTCAGGAAAAAAGGGCGAGTGCGGCAGGGATATTCATAGGGCAGTTCAAGGATGTGATGGTAATGATACTTCTGGCGGCGACCGTAGTTTCAGTGCTGCTGGGGGAGATAACCGACGCTGTAACGATAATTCTGATCGTTCTGCTCAATGCAATACTGGGATTCATACAGGAATATCGGACGGAGCACACACTCGAGGCACTGAAATCCATGACAGCTCCGACTGCGAAATGTTATCGTGACGGGAATCTAAGGGAGATAGAAGCGGCGAAGCTTGTGGTTGATGATATAATCGAGCTAGAGGCAGGCGACAGGATTCCTGCGGACGGTGTAGTTCTGAAAGCATCGGGCTTTTATGCGGATGAATCAATTCTAACGGGGGAGTCCTCGGCGGTTCAGAAGAATACGGAAAATATAAATGACAGCGACAATAGTCTGAACAAGCCGAATATCGTTTACTGCGGAACCTCTGCGACGAAGGGAACCTGCCGTGCGAGAGTAATTGCGACAGGCAAGAAAACTCAGATGGGCAGAATTTCCGAAATGCTCACCGATATCGAAAAGGAGATGACTCCGCTTCAGAAGCGTCTTGCGGAGCTTGGAAAAATTGTAGCTGTAATATGTATCGTGGTGTGCATTGCAGTTTTTCTTGCGGGAATCCTTCGTGGTGAGGACACCTTCGATATGCTCATGACGGGAATCACGATTGCGATTGCCGCAATTCCCGAGGGACTTCCGGCAACGGTGACCATTGCTCTTGCTCTGGCGGTGAGCAGAATGCTGAAACAAAAGGCGCTCGTGAATAAGCTCCACAGCGTTGAGACTCTCGGCTGTGCGTCGGTGATTTGCTCCGACAAAACGGGAACTATCACCGAAAATAAAATGACCGTGACTGAAATCTACAGCGGCGGAGAGGATTACTATTTCAGCGGAATGGGCTACAGAATCGGCGGAGGAGTCACAAGGGGCAGCGAAAATATTGCAATTAATCCCGTTACGGAAAAATCTTTGACCGAGCTTCTGCGCTGTGCGGTGATGTGCGGAACAGCGTCGATTCACACGAAGAAAGCAATAAAATCCCGTGGCAGAGGAGCTGTCGCAGGCAGGGGAGAGTGGGAAGCTACAGGCGACCCGACCGAAATTGCACTCCTCGTTGCAGCCGCAAAGGCAGGCATAACAAAGGAGTCGCTTGGAGCGTCCTACCGCAAAATTGACGAATATCCGTTCGACAGCGAAACAAGATTCATGGCGGTTCTGTCCTCGACGAATACTGATAGGAAACTCTACTTCAAGGGCGCAGAGGAGGTTATACTTCCGAGGTGCTCGTCCTACATAGATACTCACGGCGAGCTGAAGCCGATGACCTCGGCGATGAGAAGTGAAATCGCAAAAAAGGTTCTCGAGATGTCCGATAAGGCTCTGCGAGTTCTTGCAATGGCTTACTGCGTGTCTGATTCGCTCGACCCGAACAGGGGAAATCTCATTTTCCTCGGATTGACGGGAATGATTGACCCTCCCCGTGAGGAGGCAAAGGCGGCTATCAGGAGATGTGCCAACGCTTCCGTCAAGACCGTCATGATTACGGGCGACCATAAGAATACCGCTGTTGCGGTTGCAAAAAAGGCAGGGCTGCTCCGTGGCGGAAAGGCTATCACGGGTGCGGAGCTTGACAAAATGAGCGACGAGGAGCTTGACCGTGAGATTGGGAAATATACCGTTTTTGCAAGGGTCGAGCCGGTACACAAGCTGAGAATTGTTCGGAGCTTCAAACGCAGGGGAGAAATCGTCACCATGACAGGCGACGGAGTCAACGATGCTCCTGCGATAAAGGAAGCCGATGTCGGAGTTGCAATGGGAGTTACGGGAACTGACGTAACTAAGCAGGCGGCAGACGTGATCCTTCTCGACGATAATCTTGCTACGCTTGTCAGCGCAGTCGAACAGGGAAGATGCGTTTATTCCAATATCAGAAAATTCGTCCGATACCTGCTGTCTTGCAACATCGGAGAGGTCATAACGATGTTTGTCGGAATCCTAATGGGAATGCCGATAATCCTTCTGCCCGTACAGCTCCTGCTGGTGAACCTCGTAACGGACGGACTTCCGGCGATTGCACTCGGACTTGAGCCTCCCGAGGACGACATAATGAGCAGACCGCCTCGAAAATCGACTGAGGGATTCTTCGCAGGCGGTCTGATGACAAAAATTATTTTCAGAGGAATACTGATAGGACTCTCCACATTAGCTTCATTCTCAATGGTGCTCCACACGGGAGGAACTCTTGAAGCAGGACGTACGGCAGCTCTGGTGACTCTTGTAATGTCGCAGCTGATACACGTTTTCGAGTGCAAGTCAGAACGAAAGTCACTCCTGAAAATAAAGCTCTTTTCCAATGTAAAGCTGGTTCTTGCAGTTCTGGTATCGTTCGGAGTCCTTGCGGCAGCCATCCTCGTTCCGCAGCTGCAGCTCGTTTTCCAGACTGTTACCCTTACCTCCGAACAACTCCTCACTGCCCTCGGATTCAGTATCGCTGTACCGTTTCTGACCCTGATTACAGGGAGTGTCTTCACCTCCCACTGGGGCAAACCTTTCTGAAGAAAGGTTCTGCCTAACCGGCACCCGTACCCTCTGTCTCGCAAGCTCGACATCTCCCTGCCCCGCAGGGAGTCACCCCAGACCCCTTTCCAAAGACTTCAACTCAAATTTTCCAGATAGGG
>JAFTPG010000074.1 GCA_017463375.1 Ruminococcus sp.
AGGACGAAAGTGTTGTAAAAGACACAGTTCAAGGGTCACACAAAGAATTCCCTTACACGATGGGGCATACTACGATAAGCGGCTGTCCTGGTCTTTGGGAAACCCACAGCGAACTTCGCGAACTGCGTGAAGTGCGTGCAAGCTATAATTGCATTGTTCGTGATGTTGAAAGATACGTCGAGAGCATTGAGGATAATATCATTCGTAGTGCTATGAGCTTAAAGTACATAGAAGGCGCACACACGCCCACTTGGGACAAAGTAGCTTATCAAATCGGTGGTGGTAATACTGCTGATGGTTTACGCATGGCAGTTACGAGGTTCTTATCAAGAGAGTGAAACTTGTTCGTTTTGTTCGTTTTAGGTATGTTATAATTACAATGGGATTAATATAAACCCCCGAAAACAACGGGAAGTAATCAAGGTTTTCCGCACAGTTCATACATTTCTTCTTTCTTTTGTCCTGTGCGTTTTCTTTCCCGTTATGCTCCTATAGTCAAGCGGTTAAGACATCGCCCTTTCACGGCGGTAACACGGGTTCGACTCCCGTTGGGAGTACCAATGGCGGAGTAGAGTAGCGGGAACTCACCAGCCTCATAAGCTGGGACATGTCGGTTCGAGTCCGACCTCCGCAACCAATATCCAGTTGTTCATGGGTTCCTTCTTTGCAGATTCACCGTCCAAATGGGGCGGTGTTTCTGTTATATCCCGAAGTATTGAGGTGGTGAAGCTTGAATGAGCATAACTTAATTCCAAATAGCGAAAGAAGCCCGAGTGAAGTTAGAGCGAACGGGGCTAAAGGTGGCAGAAAATCAGGCGAATCACGCCGCAGAAAAAAAACTATGAAACAGATAATGGATATGTTGTTGTCAATGCCGGCGAATACTGCTGCGGATTATAATAAGCTTGTAGAAATGGGACTCGATATGAGCGAGCTCGATCCAGAGACGGTAAACAATCAGCTTGTCGTCAATGTGGCGCTGCTTCAGGAAGCGAAAGACGGCGATGTTTCAGCAATAAGAGAAATGAGGAACATTATACAGGATGATTTCTACGCTGGAAAGCTTAAACTTGAAAAGGAAAAACTTAAGATGGAACGTGAAAAGACATCTCCTGTAGTTTCAGAAACTAAGATTTATTCCGGTATTCCCGCATCACTGATAGCGCCAGCATTTTCATCAGTATTTTTTGATATAGCAGAGCACGAGCACACGGAGTATATATTCCCAGGCGGACGAGGTTCAACGAAGTCATCTTTCTGTGGGCTGAATGTAATTGACCTGATCATGAAGCACGAAGAAATGCACGCCTGCATACTGCGTCAGGTAGGAGACACACTGCGTAGTTCGGTGTATCAGCAAATACTGTGGGCAATATCAGCTCTGGGGATTGACGATGAGTTTCAGTGTACTGTATCACCGCTAGAGATTACCAGAAAGTCTACTGGACAGAAGATATATTTCAGAGGAGCTGATGACCCGGACAAAATTAAATCTATCAAGGTTCCGTTCGGCTATATCGGAATTGTGTGGTTTGAGGAGCTTGACCAGTTTCAGGGTGAGGAGGCAGTCCGCAAAATCGAGCAGTCAGTTATCAGAGGAGGAGAGGTTGCATATAAGTTCAAGTCGTTCAATCCTCCGAAATCGGCGCATAACTGGGCAAACAGATACATAAAGATTCCTCGTGCTGACCGTCTCGTAACTGAGAGTACATACTTGACAGTGCCGAAAAAGTGGCTAGGAAAGCCGTTCCTTGATGACGCCGAATTCCTAAAGGAGACGAATCCCTCAGCTTATGAGAACGAATATCTCGGAGCTGCAAATGGTACTGGTGGTAATGTCTTTGATAATGTTGTAGTCCGTGAGATTACCGATGAGGAGATTTCAAGCTTTGATAATAACCTCAACGGCGTTGACTGGGGATGGTATCCGGACTTGTATGCATTCATGCGCTGTTATTACGACACAGCACGCCACACGCTGTATCTGTGGACGGAATATACCTGCAATAAGCAGTCAAACGAACAGACAGCAAAGAAACTTCGTGAGATAGGCATAACAGAGAATGATCTCATAACGTGCGACAGTGCCGAAAATAAATCAGTTGGAGATTATAAGGCATACGGCCTGTGTGCGAGAGCGGCAGAAAAAGGACCCGGCAGTCGTGAGTATTCATACAAGTGGTTGCAGAGCTTGAGGGCGATTATAATCGACAATAAACGTTGCCCTGTTGCCTGTGAGGAGTTCTTGAACAAAGAATACGACCGCGACAGAGAGGGTAATGTGATATCAGGCTATCCCGACGGGAACGATCACTGCATTGATGCGGTACGCTATGCAACAAACCGTATCTGGAAGAAAAGAGGGCAATAATGAGTTTTATTTCAGCAATAGCAAGGTGGGTGAGCAGAATGTTCCCAGTGAGGACAGTAAAACAGGTATACACGTCTGATGCGGCGATTTCAGAGGAAATGCTCCGTCGAATCACAATGTGGGAACAAATGTATTCCGGAAAAGCGCCATGGATAAGCGATGATATTATCTCCTTGGGAACAGAACAGGCAATCGTCAGGGAGCTTGCAAATATCACGCTGGGCGAGATGACCGCCGCTGTTACGAATAAAAAGCTTGACGGTATCTTCCAAATGGCGATAGAAAATCTCAATATCAATATGCAGAAGGCTCTCGCAATGGGAGCTTTTGTTGTAAAGCCGCTCGGCATCGGCAGTGATAAGGTACAGTACGTTCCGCAGGGCAGCTTTATCCCAATGGAATATGACGTAAACGGACGGCTGACAAAGGTGATATTTCCGGAGATAAAGTGCCTCTCGGAGCGTGAATACCTGATTCGGCTTGAGCATCACAGCCTTGACATGAACGGTCTGACAATCACTAACAGAGCCTTCCGCAGCAGCTCGCCTGATACGCTCGGAAAGGAGATCTCCCTCAGCAGCGTTCCCGAATGGGCAGGAATGACCGAGGCTGTCCGGTATCCTAAGATGCTCCGACCGGCATTTGGCTACTACGTCAATCCCATTGCAAACACTGTAGACGGCAGCCATGCAGGAGTATCGGTTTTCGACAAGGCAGTTCATGTTATCCGGAAGGCGGATATACAGTTCGGGCGGCTTGACTGGGAGTTTGAAAGCGGTGAGCGTGCGATCCATGCCGATGCAGCAGCCCTGAGGCTCTCGGAATCAGGAGAGTACAGGCTTCCTGACACTAAAAAGAAGCTGTATCGTGGACTGAATATCGACAATGGCACAGAGGAGCTTTTTAAAGAATATTCTCCTATACTCCGTCAGGACAACTTCATCGCAGGACTTGAGGAGTACAAGCGTACCATAGAATTCATCGTAGGGCTGAGCTACGGAGATCTTTCAAATCCACAGTTCGTCGAGAAAACAGCTACTGAGGTAAAGAGCGCCCGCAAACGTAAATATAACACAGTCTCGGCAATTCAAAATAATCTGAAAACATGTCTTGATGATTTGGTTTACGCTCTTGCGTTCTATAATGGTCTGACATTGAGCGGATATGAGTTTATCTGCGATTTCAAGGATAGTATCCTTATGGATGAAGAGACTGAGCGCGAACAGGACAGAAAGGACCTCGCAAACGGAACTCTTCGACCGGAGGAATACCGTTCAAAATGGCGTGGAGAAACGCTTGAACAAGCTGTGAAGAATCTCCCGAAAGCGGCGGAAGTGATTGAATAATGCTTACCCCTAACGAACTCGAAGTAATTTCCATGATGCTGAACAAGCCGATGAGAGAGCTTGAAATGCGCATCATGGAGGATATAGTCCGGCGTATAAAAATCAACGGTG
>JAFTPG010000075.1 GCA_017463375.1 Ruminococcus sp.
AGGGGGCATGCCCCCTATATGGAAAATTTGAGTTGAAGTCTTTGGAAAGGGGTCTGGGGAAGAACCTTTCTTCAGAAAGGTTTTCCCCAGCAGATTACGAAAATTCCCCCGCTAAACAACAATTTATACTAATTAATTGCGGCGAAAAAAGCTGCTCCGAATGATCGGAGCAGCTTAAATAATTAACCTTCGTTATAGAAGCCTTCCATTTCAAGGACAGAGAAATTCTCGTCGCTTACATCGGGAAGCTTAGTACCGCACTTACCGCAGTATACGAACTTATCAGTAAGCTTCATTCCGCACTTAGGACAGATCTTGAAGCCCTTAACCTGATTAAGCTCGAGTCTCATTTTAAGAATTCTTCTGCGTCTTGTGTCGATATCATCGCAAAGCTCACGAAGCTTGCTGTGGTCGCCGTCGGGATCCTTATAGAAGCTCTTACCCATTTCAGTGAAGATTTCTACAATTCTCTCTTCCTCATAAAGGATCTTAGTTTTAAGATTTCCTACATCTACAGACGGCTTAGTTTTGTCCGTAGCACTTTTAGCAGCGCTGGTTACTTTATCCAAAATTCCCATTTTAAATCACTCCTGTAAAAAAATACTTTCTACATATAATTATACAACATTTATGAAATTTGTCAAGTGTTTTCGAGCATTTTTACATAGCCTTGATATCGTCCTCAGAGAGCTGAGCGATTCCGGCAGCGTCGAAAGCGGCATTAGCCTTCTCGTTGTCGTCGACACGGAGAATGATCGAAGCCTTGTTATCGGACTTGCTGAGGAAAGCGTAAAGATACTCGACATTGATTCCGGAGTCATTGATAACGCTCATCACGTCGCTGAGTCTGCCCTTCACATCGTCGATACAGATTGCTACGACCTCAGTGAGAGTTACAGTGCACGCAGCCTGACGAAGCATTTTGCATGCCTTGTCGGGATCGTCAGCGATGATTCTGAGGATTCCGAAATCCTTTGTATCTGCAATTGAGAGCGCACGGATATCAATTGCATTATCCTTGAGGATCTGAGTGATAGCACTCAGTCTGCCCGGCTTGTTTTCTACAAACACGGAAATCTGTCTGATCGTTTTCATAGTAATTCCTCCTTAGAAAATAGATTTATTCGGTTAAAATCAGTCATGCAGCTTTCTCTTGTCGATTACACGAACAGCCTTACCCTCACTTCTCGTGATAGTCTTAGGCGAAACGAGGTGGATCTTGGGATTGATACCGAGCATAGTTTTCATAGCTCCGGCAAGCTCCTTCTCCTTAGCCTGAACGTCCTTGATCGTATCGGAGAACTGCTCGTTTGTCATCTCAACGTTGATATCGAGAGTATCTGTGTTGTTCACACGATCGACCTCGATGAGGTAGTTGGGAGTGTAGCCCTGCTCAATAAGAACTGTCTCGATCTGCGACGGGAACACATTAACTCCTCTGATGATAAGCATATCGTCGCTTCTTCCCATCGGCTTGGACATCTTGATGAGAGTTCTTCCGCAGGAGCACTGCTTTCTTGTGAGAACGCAGAGGTCACGGGTTCTGTATCTGATAAGCGGGAATGCCTCCTTGGTGAGGCTTGTAAATACAAGCTCACCGACCTCGCCGTCGGGGAGAACCTCGCCTGTCTCGGGATTGATGATCTCGGGATAGAAGTGATCCTCATTGATATGCATGCCTGTCTGCTCCTCGCACTCGAATGAAACTCCGGGACCGCTTGTTTCAGTAAGACCATAGATATCGTATGCCTTGATTCCGAGGGATTTCTCAATTGAACGGCGCATTTCCTCAGTCCACGGCTCAGCTCCGAAGATACCAGCCTTGAGCTTGATATCGTCAGTAGTATAACCCATATCGTGGAGAGTCTCACCGATATAAGCAGCATAGGACGGTGTACAGCAGAGGATTGTCGAGCCGAGGTCAGTCATGAACTGAATCTGTCTCTCAGTGTTTCCCGAGGACATAGGAAGCGTCAGACATCCAACCTTATGCGAACCGCCGTTGAGTCCGGGACCTCCTGTAAAGAGTCCGTAGCCGTAGCATACCTGACACACGTCGTCCTTAGTTCCGCCGACAGCAACGATAGCTCTTGCACAGCAGTCCTCCCAGAGGTCGATATCGTTCTGAGTATAGAAAGCAACAACTCTCTTTCCTGTAGTACCGCTTGTGGACTGGATTCTCACGCAGTCGGAAAGCGGCTTTGCAAGAAGTCCGTAGGGATAAGCCTCACGCAGGTCTGCCTTTGTAAGGAACGGAAGCTTATGGAGGTCGTCGGTAGACTTGATGTCGTCGGGAGTAACTCCCTTTTCGTCCATGAGGTTCTTGTAGTAGGGCACATTCTCGTAAACGTGCTTTACCTGAGCCACAAGACGCTCGTCCTGAAGCTTTTTCATGTCCTCACGGGACATACACTCGATTTCCTTATTCCAGTAATTTGCCATTGGTTATTCCTCCTGTTTATGTGAATTTTATTTGGTACGGGTTACAATTTATTGGTACTGCGTATTCTGTAGGGGACGGCGTCCTCGACGTCCCAATAATTCATTAGCGCAGCCGACACATTTAATTCCGAATTCCGCATTTATTTACGCATTCTTTCCAAGCTCAAACGCCTTTTTGTTAAGCTCCAGAAACTTCGGCGGAACGCACTGCTCGAGAGCCTGCTGCCAAAGCTCTTCGGAAAAATCCATCTTCGACGCAAGAACTCCCATAAGAACCACGTTTGAAGCCTTTGCAGTACCTGCCTGCTCGGCAAGAGCAAGAGCGTCAACAGAGACAAGCTCCGCACCTGCCTCTCTGATTTTTTCCTCCAGTCCCTCGGGATACTCCATAGCTCCCGTAACAACGGGCATGGGGTCTATCTGCTGAGTGGAGGTAATGAGCGTACCGCCCTTTTTGAGGTAAGGCAGACATCTTGCCGCCTCGAGAAGCTCGAATGAGATAACTGCGTCAGCCTCTCCCTTTTCGATAACGGGAGAGTATACCTTATCGCCGTATTTTACATAGGTTACAACAGAACCGCCTCGCTGGGACATTCCGTGAACCTCGCTCACCTTAACATCATAGCCCTGCGAAAGCAGAACATTTCCCAGGAGTCTTGACGCAAGCAGTGAGCCTTGTCCGCCGACTCCGACAATCATAATTGATTTTGTTTCCATTTATATAATACTCCTGTAGATTATTTATTGAGAATACTGATATCTCCGTCAATAAAGCCTGCTGCAACAGCCTTTGCTCCGAGCAGTATGCTTCGGTATTTTCCGTTTTCGAGATAGCTTCTTATAAGTCCGCTTATGAACTCCAGACCACGTTCAGCGTCGGCGTCCTTTTCGTCGGAATGGTCGATATAGAAGATATCCTCCTCGCTTGACCATATCTCCGAGCAAGCCCAGTCGCCGCCGTCGTTCTCGTCGAACTCATCCGAAGCAATAAGCTGGATTCCGTAGTTCTCGTCCTCCTCCTCATAGAGGTTGAAGCAGAAAGCCGCTGTATTTTCGGGCATTTTATTCTCCCCAAGCAGCTTATCAAGCCACTTTGAAAACTCGATATATATTTCCATTATATTTCCTCCGGAATTTATTCAATCGCACCGAACTTACACATCTCGCTGCAAATTCCGCAGCCAACGCACTGAGTATGGTCGATAACAGCCTTGCCGTCCTTCATCGAGATTGCAGGACATCCCAGCTTCATGCACATTTTACAGCTCTTGCACTTATCGGAATCAACTTTAAGCGCAGGCTTATGCTGTACATATTTAAGCAGAGCGCACGGACGTCTTGAAATAATTACAGAAGCCTCGTCAGCCGCAAGCTCCTCACGGATCGCCGCTTCCGTCTCAGCGAGACAGTACGGGTCAACAACTCTTACACGCTTTATTCCGACTGCACGGCACAGCTCCTCGAGATTTATAGCTGCCGCAGGGTCGCCCTTGAGATTCTTGCCTGTTGTGGGATTCTGCTGATGTCCGGTCATTCCTGTGATGGAGTTGTCAAGAATGATAACTGTTGAATTTGAGTTGTTGTAGGCAATATTCACAAGACCTGTTATACCGCTGTGCATGAAAGTTGAATCTCCGATAACAGCAACGGATTTCTTCTCGCTCTCCTCGCCTCTTGCCTTGTTGAAGCCGTGGAGTGCAGAAATTGAAGCTCCCATGCAGATAGTCCAGTCCATAGCCGAAAGAGGTGCGGAGGCTCCGAGAGTATAACAGCCGATATCGCCCGAAACAGTCACATTAAGCTTTTTCAGGCAGTAGAACAGACCTCTGTGGGGA
>JAFTPG010000019.1 GCA_017463375.1 Ruminococcus sp.
CTTGGATAAATTACAGCTATCCTATAATAAATATTATAGCACAGAATATTGAAATAAGCTTAAAAGTTTCCTTAATCATTGAGCTTCGGGGATAGAATTTTGCGGCGCTTTTTTGTGCATATCAACGGATTTCTGCGGCGGGATTAACCGAAAGAGCCAGAAAATGCGAATCCGGAATATGTAAAATGAAAAAAATATTGCGGAACGGCTCTTGAAAAATTATGTAAAAGATGTTATAATAGAAAGTGCCGGGATCAAGGACGATTTAACCGGGAATTTAAAAAATATTCATTTTGCTCCCGGAAAAATCCAGAATTTCGGGAAAATAACGTAATATCGGGGAAAGTGGCTGTGTATTAATTTTGAATCAATACAAATACACTTCATTTTTTAATAAAAGTACGAAATGTGTATTAGTATTATTTTTATAGTTATTAATACATTAGCAATGTAAATATGATAATCATATTTAGCAATATAGTCCTAAAATTAAGCAACATTGTCGATTGATTATGTTGTTTTTATACGTTATAATACAAATGCTGGTTGAGAAATACAGTGATATTCACAGTTTTTCCTTCCACAACATAATTACATTTCTGATACATATTATTTATGTGTCCTGCAAAGCCAAAGGCAGATTGCAGATTGCGTTCAGCTTTATGCCGATTTAAACTCCGTCGGCTAGTGATTCTTTCATTCGTTTTGATAATAGTTCAGGCTTACAGCTGCTGTCGGACATTAATGCCTATAATATGTCTGACTTGCCTAAAGCAGCTAAAATCGCTTTATTCGTTTCACTAAGATTCTTTCTCACGCTGACAGCTGCAATGCACAACGGATAAGTGCTTCTGCCGTATGTCGTTCTGTGTATAGAGGGTGCACGGTACGAATTCTTTTCTGAATACCGGTCTTTATTGATTATTTGAGAGGGGATCAATGAAGACCGGTATTTTTTTATATCACTGCGGAAAAAAGGCACGCTTCAAGCGTGCCTTTTGATATAGTCTGAATTATTCGGACTTTGTGAACTCCATTGTAGAGCCTGAGGACTCAGTAAGAGTGAGGTTGTCGCCGTCGATTTCGTAATCGCATACAGCGTCCTCTTCATTCTCGAGACCAAGAATCTCTACGCCCTCGCCTGTGAACTCGATCTTCTTGCCGTCAGCCTTGTACTCGCAGAGGCTAAGCTCGATTTCGAGAGTCTCACCGTCGATGATAATGTTAACATCGCCTGTAGTTCCCTCGTCTGTATAGAGTGCGTTAAGCTCAGTGTAAAGCTCGCCGCCTGTGAGCTTGTATTCGCCGTCGATAGAGTCCTCATCAGCGTCGCCGATTCTCTCAATAGTTAAAATTTCCATTTCTTCTGTCATACCCATCTCTTCGCCGAGAACAACTGAAAGGGTCTTTCCGTCGTATTCAGAAGGGCAGGCAACACCTGACATCATGAGGTTCTGGTCTGCGTCGAAGTACATGATCTCGGAATAATCCATAGACATAGAGATCTTGTTATCATCGCCGAAAACCATATCTCCGCCGAAATCATCGCTGTACCATGCACCGACAAGGTTCTTGTCGATAGTTGTGTTTTTGCTTGACTCCTTGCTGTCTCCGCCGCAGCCGACCATAGCGAATGCGAGGGAAGAAACTGTAAGTGAAAGTGCCAGTAACTTTTTCATGTAAATAATCCTCCATGTAAAATCTGTTTATACAACAGAATAATTGTAACATATTCCGCTGTCGTTTACAAGTGCTTTTTTCAGAAACAGGTCATTTTTATAGGTTTACCCATTTCGTGAATCGGTGACGGGGGCGATTTTATTTATTTTCAACATTGTATCGGGAAAATTACGGCAATGGGCTGAAATTCTTTTACGCACTTTTATCATAGTTTCTGTTTTTTTGCGAAGAAAACGGCGGAATCCGGCTCGTTGTTTAAAAAAATTATCTCATCTACAGGGCGGAATCCCGGGAAAATCGGCAGAATCACAGGTTTTATGGCTTCAAATTGTTCTAATTGCACAGAAATGGATTTTGTATCCGCCGATAATTTTACGGGACAAAAACGAATGCAATTCTTGACATATCTATTTAAAAATGATAAAATACTAGTAATAAAAGGGAGTAGCTTCACTGCATTGATTTTGTGCAGTGTGTCCGTTCGTCAATGCACACAGTCTGCGGGGACTGTCGGGCGGACAAGAGCCATGGCTTTTAGCAAGACTTTTATTGCGGCTTTGTGCTGCAATAAAGGTCTTTTTTTGTGCATGAAGCTATCTGAATTACGGCTTCCGTTTGCCGTAAAAAGCGGATTTGGTTCTTTTGAGCCGGAATGGAGAAATCAATGGACTTTTTCAATCAGGAAACCAACGAGGTTCTTGACGCACTGGGAACTACCAAGGAAAATGGTCTCAGCGACAGTCAGGTGACCGAAAGCCGTGCGAAAAACGGCGAGAATATCATCACCGAGGAGAAGCAGAAAAGCGTTCTTGCTGTTTTCCTTGAGCAGTTCGCTGACCTCATGGTTATTATTCTCATCATCGCTTCAATTGTCTCGATCTTCACTGGAAACCTCGAGAGCGCAATCGTAATTCTCGTAGTTATCACCATGAACGCAATTCTCGGAACTGCTCAGCACGTCAAGGCGCAGAAGTCCCTTGCGAGCCTTAAAGCCATGAGCTCGCCGAACGCAAGAGTTATCCGTAACGGCAATCAGGTTGAGATCCCCGCTTCCGAGGTCGTTGTCGGCGATATCCTCCTCATCGAGGCAGGTAACGTTGCCGCTGCCGACGGACGTCTGCTCGAGGCTGCTTCACTTCAGGTAAATGAGAGCGCTCTTACGGGTGAGTCCGTAAACGTTCTGAAATCCACTGAGAAAATCGACGCCAAGGAGCTTGCTCTCGGCGACAGAGTAAACATGATCTACTCCGGCTCTAACATCGCAAACGGACGCGGCGTTGTTGCCGTTACAGGCGTTGGTATGAATACCGAGATCGGTAAAATTGCTTCTCTCATGCAGAACGCAAAGAAGAAAAAGACTCCGCTTCAGGCGAGTCTCGACCAGTTCAGCAAGATCCTCTCAATCGTTATCATGGCTATCTGCGTGGTAGTTTTCCTTATGACCAAGTTCATCAACGGAGAATCTACCGACAGCGCACTTATGTTTGCGATTGCTCTTGCGGTTGCGGCTATTCCCGAGGCACTCAGCTCTATCATCACAATCTCACTCGCTATCGGAACTCAGAAGATGTCCAAGCAGAAGGCTATTATCAAGGACCTCAAGGCTGTTGAGGGTCTGGGCTGCGTTTCCATTATCTGTTCCGACAAGACAGGTACTCTTACTCAGAATAAGATGACTGTTCGTGATATTACTGCTCCATGCTTCCGTGCAGAACAGGAGCTTCGCCTTGCTATGGGACTCTGCAATGACGCTGCAAAGTCAGATGATATGTGGCTCGGTGACCCCACTGAAACTGCTCTTTCTGCTTATCTTGGCGAGGACGAGTACAAGCGTATCCGTGAGGAAAATCCCCGTATCGACGAGATCCCCTTCGACAGCGACAGAAAGCTTATGACTACCGTTCACCAGTTCGGTTCGGAGCGCACTGCCTATACAAAGGGAGCTATAGATGTGCTCCTCCCGAGAATGAGATACGTTCTCGACAACGAGGATATCCGTCCTATCAATCCCGAGGACCTCGAAGAAATTAAAAAGGCAAACCTCGGCTACTCTGAGAGAGGTATGAGAGTCCTTGCGTTCGTTAAGAAGATTCTCAAGAGCGACGCTCCGATTACTCTCGAGGATGAGTGCGATTACATCTACATCGGTCTCACAGCTATGACCGACCCTCCGAGAGAGGAGAGCAAGGCGGCTGTTGCAGACTGTATCTCCGCAGGCATCAAGCCTATCATGATCACAGGCGACCACAAGCTCACTGCTGTGGCTATCGCTAAGGAAATCGGAATCTTCAGAGAGGGCGACAAGTGCCTCGACGGTAACGAGCTTGACGCTATCTCCGATGAGGAGCTTTCAGCTCAGCTTGAGCAGATCTCCGTATATGCACGAGTTTCTCCCGTTCATAAAATCAGAATCGTTGACCTCTGGCAGAAGAAGAGCAAGGTCGTTGCTATGACAGGTGACGGCGTAAACGACGCTCCTGCGCTCAAGAAGGCTGATATCGGCGTTGCTATGGGAATCACAGGTACTGAGGTTTCAAAGGACGCAGCTTCAATGATTCTCGCCGACGACAACTTCGCAACGATCGTAAAGGCTGTTGCAAACGGACGCTGTATCTACAGCAACATCAAGAACGCTATCAAGTTCCTCCTCGCAGGCAACACAGCGGCTATCATCGTGGTTCTGCTCACTACATTCTTCAAGCTTCCGCTTCCGTTCTCGCCGGTACACCTCCTCTTTATCAACCTCCTTACCGACTCGCTTCCTGCGCTCGCACTCTGCATGGAGCCTATGCAGCCCGGTGTTATGAACGAAAAGCCCAGACCTTCCAAGGAGTCCATTCTCAATAAGGATACATCCGTTTATATTCTCTTCCACAGCATCGTGATTGCAGCCTGTGTAATGATTGCATTCATGATAGGCAACGAGGTTTCTCCTGCAATGGCAAGCACCATGGCATTTGCTACACTCTGTCTTGCCCGTCTCTTCGAGGGCTTCGACAGCAGAGGCAAGTACTCTCTTGCTAAGCTCGGATTCACTACTAATATGTACTCCATCGGAGCTTTCCTCGCAGGTGCGCTTTTCCTTGCATGCGTGCTCTTTATCACTCCTGTTCACGGATTCATGGATATCAGCAACGAGATCACTATGACCAATATTCTCCAGATTCTCGGTCTTGCTTTTGTTCCGCTTGCTCTTACCCAGATTCTCCGTATGATAAGGGAAGCTGTTACAAAGAAGTAATTTACAATTTCAACTTATATTTCAGGGACGCTCTCTATTACAGGGCGTCCCTTTTAGGAGTAAGGAGATTATTATATGAAAAGAATTATTGCGGCGCTGATTCCGTTTCTTCTGCTGTTAACGGGCTGTGCAGACCTGAGACTGCTGCTCTCGGATTCGGTGGACGTTAACGATAAAACATACAAGACCGGCTTTTACGGCTCATTGATTCCTGATGAGCTTGATTATTCGGGAGAAACCTATTCGGTCGGAAAAACAGAGTATAAGCAGCTGGAGCACGATAGGTTCGATCTGATCCGTTCGGACTCAGGTATGTATACGTCGGGGACGATTTATTGCAGCGAGGAACAGTTCAGCGAGGCGGAGCTTTACTATTCTGATCCGGAAAATTTCTCCTACTATTGTACGATCGGCGCAGAATCAACGGATAATACTCCGTACACGCTGAACATAGATGATATAGATACCGACATGTTCAATGCTTTGATCGAATTTGCGGATAATTCGTCGTATGATCCCTTTGACTCAAAGCATAATGATAAAATCGACAAGGCGGAATTGCCAATACCCGACAACTATATAACTCATCGGCTGAATTTTTACAAGGAAAGCAATGACTCGCTGTTTACTTCAAGCAAGGGTCATGAATTTCACATCATAGATGATGAATTGTATCTTGTGTTTTACTATGACTACGGCCATGGTGAATATGAAAAATTGGTTGGAGTAAAGGTGCCAGAGGAAATAAGCGGGTATATCGTGGAATATATAAAGCCGTATTATAAATAGAAAAACAGGACTGTCTTGATTATCAGGACAGTCCTTTTTTGCTGCCTGAGGAATCTGATAAATTGTGAATCGTGCTGCAAACCAACACGCCGATTTGTGCAGGTATACAAACTTTCAAAAAACTTTTTCAATATGCAACGTTTTTACGTTGCATCAGACCGTTTTTCAGCCCTATTATGAACGGTGCTTTTGCCAAGGACTGAAAGGAGGTCTTTTATTTATGCCCGATTCAAATCTTAAACAGAAAAGAAAAGCGTTCTGCTGTAATTATGTTCTGCTGGGCAATGTCGCAGAAGCAGCGGTGCGTGCAGGCTTTGACAGGGAGAATGCGCTCCTGGACGGAGTTGCCTGTCTGGAAAGCGCTGAGTGCAAACGACTTATCTCAAAGCTGAGGGATGTTCTCTCGGACAGCGGCAATGTGGTTTCGGGACTCAAGCGTCTCGCTTTCGGAAGCTGCAACGATGCGGTTTACCTCGTTTTCGCCGACGAGCTCCCGCCTTCGCATGTTATTGCAAACCTCGATTTGTTCAACGTATCCGAGATCAAGCGTGTGAAGGGCGGCGGAGTCGAGGTCAAGCTCTTCGACAGACAGAAAGCTCTCGAGAAGCTTTTCGAGTTCGAGAATACCTGTTCTGACAGGGGAAATGCCGCAAGTCTGATTGAGGCTCTCACAAAAGCTCCCGAGGAGGGAGGCTCGCTTTGATGATTAAGTCTTTTTCCGAGAAACAGAAGCTCACGCTCAACTGGTGGGCACGCACCGACTACAGCGGCTATGACGCCATTATCTGCGACGGCGCTGTCAGAAGCGGCAAAACGCTTTCCATGTCACTGGGATTTGTTTTCTGGGCATCGAACTCTTTCAGCGGCGGTACGTTTGCCATGTGCGGAAAAACTGTCACTTCTCTCCGCAGAAACGTGGTAACTCCGCTGCTGAACATGCTGAGAGGTCTGGGTTTTGTCTGCTCCGAGAAGGTCAGCGGAAATTACGTTGATATCACTCTTCTCGGCAGGACGAACCGATTCTATCTCTTTGGCGGAAAGGACGAAAGCTCGGCGTCGCTGATTCAGGGAATCACGCTTTCAGGAGTTTTCCTAGACGAGGTGGCTCTCATGCCGCGTTCGTTCGTAGAACAGGCTCTTGCGAGATGCTCAGTCAGCGGCTCGAAGATGTGGTTCAACTGCAATCCCGACAACCCGTCGCACTGGTTCTACACCGAATGGATCAAAAAGGCGAAGGAAAAGCATGCGCTCTATATCCATTTCACCATGGACGACAATCCGTCGCTCTCACAGAAGCTGAAAAACCGCTATAAGAGGCTCTACTCCGGAGCTTTCTACGAGCGCTTCGTGCTTGGAAAATGGACTGCCTCCGAGGGAGTGGTCTATCCTATGTTCAGCAGGGAAAAACACGTTTTCAGCGGCAATATCAGCTGTGAGAGATATGTTATTTCGTGCGACTACGGAACTGTAAATCCCTCGTCGTTCGGACTGTGGGGTCTTGCGGAGGACGGCAAGTGGTACAGAATCCGTGAGTACTACTACTCCTCAAAGCGTGAGGGAAGCTCCAGAACCGACGAAGAGCACTATCAGGCTCTTGAGGGGCTTGCGGGGACTTTGAAAATTGATAAGGTCATCGTCGATCCGTCGGCGGCAAGCTTTATCGAATGTATCCGCAGACACAAGCGCTTCAGGGTAGTCAAGGCGGACAACGACGTTATCACGGGAATCAGGCGTGTGAGTGCGGCTCTCAAGCAGAACAGGCTCATGATTCATGAGTCCTGCACGGACATTCTGCGTGAGTTCTCTCTTTACCGCTGGAATGAAAAATCGGCAGGTGACTTTCCCGTCAAGGAAAATGACCACGCTATGGACGATATGAGATATTTTGTCTCGGATATGCTCGCCGAAAAGGGTGGGGATGAGTTCTTTGCACTGTCGGTTTCACGATAGGCAGCACCGCACCGTTCAAACCTCTATACTTCTATACAAGGAGGAAAAATGAAGCTTTTCAGAAAAAAGGAGCGCACCTGCGCTCCGCAGGATGTTTCAGTATCAGGACTTTACGCAGCTCAGAGAGACAAAGGCGGAGGCTTTGCGCTTCCTTCGGCAATAGAACCCTTTGAAAAGGAGCTGTACGACAGACTCAGATTTGCCGTTCCGATCATTGACGCGGCTCTCATGAAAATAGTAAGGCTCACCGGCGGATTCCGTGTGGTCTGCTCAGACGAGCGCATTCAGGAGGAGCTTGATGAGTTCCTTGAAAATGTTCCCGTCGGACTTACGGGAAAGTCGATCAATACTTTTGCCGACAACTATCTCGACAGTCTGCTTACCTATGGAAGCGCTGTCGGGGAAATTGTCATTGATTCGGCTCAGAACCGCATTGCAGGTCTCTACAACGGCGATGTTTCCCTCATTGACGTTGTTCCCGGAGCTGATCCGCTGACGAGAAGATACATCATCAGAAACGGCAGAAAAGCTGTTCTTCATCCGGAGAGGATACTTTATTCATCTCTCATCGGAGGTCACTCGCTTCTGAGAGGTCTGCCGTCGCTCAGCGGTATTCTGCTCCGTATTTACGAGTGTATCGGTCAGAACTTCGACAGGGCAGGAAACGTCCGCTATGCCGTGACGTACAAGCCCTCTCAGGACAGCGGCGAGCTTGCCTATTCCCGTGAAAGAGCCATGCAGATTGCCTCTGAGTGGGCGGACGGTATGAACTCGGCTAAGTATGGTCAGGTCAAGGACTTCGTAGCTGTGGGGGATATTGATATCAAGGTCATAGGAGCTGAAAATCAGCTCTTTGATACGAATATTCCTGTAAGACAGCTTCTCGAGCAGCTTGTGGCAAAGCTCTCGATACCGCCGTTTCTGCTCGGACTCAGCTGGTCGTCTACGGAGAGAATGTCCTCTCAGCAGGCGGATATCCTCACCTCGGAGCTAGAGTACTACAGACGTATTCTCACTCCCGTAATATGCGATATAGGAAACGCCTATCTCGCTTCGAGAGGCTTGAATGCCGTATGCAGGGTCGAGTGGGACAACATAAATCTTCAGGACGAATCGGCTCTTGCGGAGGCTCGTCTCAAAAATGCTCAGGCGAGGGAAATTGAACTTCGTCTTGATGAAAGCTATAATTAATTTTTTGGAGGTACTTTTATGTATAACGATATCAAGCTTGAAAAGGGTCTTTATAATCTCAGCGGAAAGAGCTTCACTGCGGCTCTCGAGGAGCTTGACCCGTCCTCGAATTACTGCGGAACTCCTCTCGAGAAGCTCGACGCATATGAGCGTCAGCTCAAACGCTTCAATATCAGAATTTCCGGTTCCGACTGCGACCGTGTGGAGAAGTTCTTTACTTCAACCGAGTCGGCAGTGCTTTTTCCTGAGTTCGTGACGAGAAGCATTAAGAAGGGCTTCGACGAGGCAATTCTCACTTCTGTATGTGCAGCCAAGACCGTCTGCGGCTGCGGACAGTATATCGGCTGTGTGCTTGATGATTCCGCCGACTACACGTCCTCTGCGGAGGCTGAGACTCTTCCTGCGGCTACGGTGAGAGAAAGCTCCTCGGCAACTGTTCTTGCCAAGTACGGCAGACTTATCAGCGCGTCCTATGAGGCTATACGTCAGCAGAGACTTGATGTTTTCGGAGTCATGCTCAGAAGCATCGGTGTGAAGCTTGCCGCTTCCGTGACTAAAAAGGCTGTGGAGGTTCTTATTGCCGACGCTTCAAGAGTAAGCACGTCCGTTCTGACCTATGAGGATCTGGCTAATCTTTACGGGGAGTTCGACTGCTTCAATATGAATGCTCTTATCGTGTCTCCCGAGGCAGCTTCAAAAATTGTCGCAATGGAGGAGCTTTCCGATACCTGCGCTAATGAGAGCGGCAGGATCGTTCTTCCGTTCGGCGCAGAGCTTATTAAGACCTCCGCTGCCGATGACAGCACTATTATCGGTATCGACAAGGACTTTGCTCTTGAGTTTATCACAAGCTCCGACCTTGTAATGGAGACCGACAAGCTCATCGACAGACAGCTCGACCAGATTACGGTATCTATCACCTGCGGTTTCAGAAAGATTACTCCCGACGCTGTCAAGGTTCTGGAGATTACTGGTTAATGACACCATAATACAGGTTACTTAGGGGACGCCTTCTCTTGCAAGGCGTCCCCTCTTCAAAAACAGTCCACCGGACTGTTTTTGAATTCACCCCTTGCGAAGCGCTTTGCAAGGCAAGGAGAGTTTCGCTCTCTGCGGAGAGCGACGAGGAGCGCTGCCCCTCGACCCCGCCAGCCTTTTGAAAAAGGCTGGACCGAAAACTTTCTGCTTTGATAACACTTTAATTTTTCAATGGAGGAAATATGACTAAGGAACAGCTTGAAAAAATCAATCAATTTACTCGCCGTGAGCTGTCCGCCGACGAGGTTTACGCATTCAGCGTTATCCTCTGCGACAACGACATCGACCGTGACGGCGAACGCTTCTCCGATGAGGCTCTCGGCGAGCTTCAGAAGCTCTTTATCGGAAAAACAGGTATCTTCGACCACAATGCAAGCTCGTCCAATCAGAATGCGAGAATCTACGATACCGAACTCGTTACCGATGACTCCAGAACAACTAAAAACGGCGAGGTTTATAAGTATCTTAAAGCATCGGTCTATATGGTCAGAACCGACGAAAACCGCTCTCTCATTGCCGAAATCGACGGCGGAATCAAAAAGGAGGTCAGTATCTCCTGCACGGCTTCAAAGAGAATCTGCTCGGTATGTGGCTGTGACAGAAACAAAACCTCGTGTGCTCACGTCAAAGGCAAAAGCTATAACGGAAAGCTCTGTCATACGATTCTCGGAGGAATCACCGATGCCTACGAATGGAGCTTTGTTGCAGTTCCGGCGCAGGTCAACGCAGGAGTCACAAAAAAACTCTCCTCGGAGGGAAATGTAACCGCAGAAGCGGCTCTTGCCGACATTAAAGCCGCTGACGAGGAGCTTCGCCGTGATATACGCAGACTCGCTTTCTTCTCAGGAGGAAAGGCGGCTTCCGACGCTGCGGCTCTTTCGGCAGAGAGCATGAATACGGCTCAGCTTATAGCTCTTAAAAAGTCCTTTGAGAGTAAAAACGCAGTAAGCTTTCCGGGAATCGAGGTTCAGCTTGCTCCCGAGAGCGCAGAGGAGAGCTTCGGCGATGAATTTTCCATGAAATAGGAGGTGCGCTCTTGAATATTGAATCTGTAACAACGCTTTTTCAGCTTTTTTCGGGCGAGGACGATACCGAAAAATATCAGCCGATTATCAGTCTTGCTGTGTCGGAGACGGAGAAAATGCTCGCTGACGGTGCCGATATCACCGATGTACGGCTCGAGTTTCTGTGTGCGGCAATTGCCAATTACAGGCTTCAGCAGATCAACGCCGCCCATGACAGGTCGGAGTCGACTTATGCGGGAAAGCTTGTAACCTCTCCCGAAAACAGCGGAGCTCTCGGTTATGCGGAGAAGCTCCTAGCCGATTACATGAATCTTTGCAGCGGACTCATAAAGCCAAGAACCTTTGTCTTTATGAGCTTCGGCTCAGAAACGGAGGTGCAGGAAAATGCTCAGAACGGTTCTTGACAAAATAGCGGAAAAGCTTGTTGAAAACGGCATCCCTAAGGTTTACAGTGCCTTTGACAACATTCCTGTGGAGAATAAGGGCAGAGAGATTTTTACCGTTGTCGGAATCGAGAGCTATGAGAGCTTCTCGCCGATCTACTCGGAATATAACGTATTTCTTCCCTTTAAGGCTGAGGCTTCTGTACAGCTTATAGCTCCGCAGAGCTTCACTATGACTCAGCTTTACGATTACTTCGACAGCTATGTTATGCCGATTGCGGGCAATATGGGAAGTCTTACCTGTTCGCTGAAAAAACTCTCGATGAAAAACGATTCCAATATAAGCAGGCTTGTGCTTAAAGTGCAGTTCTCTGTAACGGGAATCAGCCGTCTTGAAAGGAGCTGAGTATGAGCAGCGAAACACTTATTTCGGCTCGTGAGGCATATCCTGTCAGAATAGGAGCGCTTGTGATGTACTGCGAGCAGTTCAAGGGAGTCAGCACCCGTAATTTCGCCGAAAAGGCCTCGGTCAGCGGAGATACGTTCTTCTCCAACACCAATAAAAAAGCCCTCAGGATCACTCTTGAGGGCAGAATTTATGATGAATACCTGCCGCTGAGAGTGCTTCTCTTCACCAACAACTTCATGAACGGCGACTCGGTGTGTAATATCGAGTACAGAGGTCTTACTTTTACAAACTGTCATGTGCTCTCCGTTACAGCCGAGGACAGCGGCGAGGAATTTATTCGTGCCTCGATCACTCTTATCACGACCGAATCAATAACGCAAAGCGAGGTGGAAGCCGATGCAGGCTAAAATTGTAATGACCCGAATGTCAGGCGATACCTTTGAGGAGACAAAAATAATTTCGTTCAAGTTCATCAAGGACGCATATACGCCGTATACCTATCTTACAGCCCGTATCTATGCGGAGGAGAGCAATTATCTCTCGCTTTGTGAGATATCCCTTTATATCGGGGAGCATCTTGTTCATCACGGGCTGATCGACAGTCTCAGTGCGGTGACCGAAAACGGCAGAAAGATCATTTCTCTTATATCCCGAGGCTTTACATCTCTTCTCTGTCAGAATCAGATCGAGCCGGGACTGATATCGAATATTTCCATCAACGACCTCATGAACAGCTACTATGAGCTGCCCTATGTTACCCACGAGGATAACTCCGAGCTGGGATATATCTATGTAAAGGACAACTCGACTATGTGGGACGGCGTAGTGAATCTTGCTTACAAGTACAATCAGCTTTATCCCTATATTCAGGGAACAAACTGCGTGAGAGTAACTGCCGATGAGGATCCTCCGCATTTTACCTATGATGACGCTCAGCTTACGGAATCCGGACTTGCCTATGATTTCAAACGCATGATAAGCCACTTTGACATGTCTGACCTCAACGGCGATTACGGAACGTATATGCTCGAGGATGGAGTAGCTGTAACCCGAAAAATAGTCCGCCACAAGGTTTTCGAGCTTGACAGAGAGTTCCTTCAGGAGCCGCAGGAGGCTCTTGAATATCGTGCAAAGTACGCCAAAAGAGGCTATTTCCGTTACTTCTGCCGTTATTCCGGCTACAACGGAGAGGACTTGTGCGATAAGATTACTTTTGGCATCTCAACTGCAAAGCGAATCGGCAGAATCGTGGTGACAGGCGACAGCACAGGTATTTCCACTGAGCTAAGCGTTTACTACGACGGATTCTATGCCGGCGGAACAGTCTGACCTCTGCTTCATATAATAGTAAGGGGGATCACCCTAAAAAATATCGGAGTATGTCATGAAAAGAATATATACATTAAGCTCGCTTAAAGAGGGTGAGCGGTGCCGTGTAAGGGGGCTTCTAATCGACGGAAAGATGAGAAGCCGACTCAGTGATCTTGGACTTATCCGCGGAACAAGCGTTGTCTGCGTTCAGAAGAGCAGCTCCGGCGATCCCACCGCTTTTCTTATAAGAGGAGCTGTTATTGCGCTCAGAAAAGAGGATTCTTCACGGGTCATAGTTTCACCGGAGCAGGTCAGAGCAAATTCCTGATTCAAAATAAAGGGGACGCTTTCTTAATGCGACTGCTCGTACAGAAGCATATATGTGTAATATTGAGGAAAACCCTTTTGAAAAAGGGTTCTCCTAACCGTCGCCTGTCCCCTCTGTCAGCTTCGCTGACATCTCCCCACACTGTGGGGAGTCATCCTCAAACTCCTTTCCTAAAACTTTCAGTTTTAA
>JAFTPG010000076.1 GCA_017463375.1 Ruminococcus sp.
TCACTAAAATCGGCGGCTTCCTCAGAAAGACCTCGCTTGACGAGCTTCCTCAGCTCTGGAATATCCTCAAGGGCGATATGTCGATCATCGGACCGCGTCCTCCGCTTCCGAGAGAGGTCGTTCTCTAGACTCCCGAGCAGATGGACAGGCTTCTCGTTAAAGGCGGTCTGTCGTGTATCTGTCAGGTCGAGGGCAGAAGCGATATGGAATTCGATAAGTGGGTCGAATCCGATGTGAGATACATAAAGACAAGAAACCTGAAGCTTGATGCAAGCCTGATATTGAAAACTATCGTGGCAGTAGTCAAGGGCAGAGGTGCTATGTAATTCAATAATAAAAAATGGCGGACAGTTTGTCCGCCTTTTTGTTAAAAATCTCAAATCGCATTCAATGGGACGTCGAGGACGCCGTCCCCTACAAATAACGCAATAACATTAAAATTGTAGGAGCGTCCGTTTGTTCAGCCTGTTTCTGCCGTTTATTTATGCCTTGACAGCTTTGGAATCCTCAATACCCTTGAATGCCTGAACTGCATCCCAGTAGAAATTATCCTTGCCGACCTTCTCCGCAAAGCCTGCCTGCTCCATTTTTCCCATAACTGTCGGACACACTCCTGTGAATACCATGTGGATCCCCTGTGAGCCAAGCTCCGTTAAGAGCGAATCAAGCTCGTTTATCGCACTGTCATCAATGTTTGGAACTCCTCTCATGGAGATTACAAGATCGGAGTAATTCTCCAGCTCGTGAATCTTATTTGTAAGGATATCCTGCGTGCCGAAGAAAAGAGGTCCTGTCAGATAGAGCACACGGGTTCCCTTGTGGTCGCCCGAGATTCCCTTGCCGCTGAGCTTGTCCGCATCTACCTTGCTTGCAGTAACGTCAAGCTTGCTGCTCTTGAGGATGAATACCAGCATTGCCACTACTACGCCTGCAACAATGGCAATCGTCAGGTCGAATACTACTGTTGCAGCCATCGTTACAAGGAACTGCAAGCGTGACTCCTTGAGCTTCTTGCCGAAGATCTGCTTGATGGAATCCCACTCGTTCATTCTCCACGCTGTAACCATGAGCACTCCTGCAAGAGCCGAAAGCGGAATCCTCGACATTACTCCGCCGAGGAGGAACATCGAAAGAATCAGTGTTACTGAGTGGAAAACGCTTACGAGACGAGTCTGTCCGCCTGACTTGATTGCAACTGAGGTACGGGCAATAGCTGCTGTTGCCGGAACTCCTCCGAAAAGCGGAATGAGCATATTTCCGATACCCTGAGCCACAAGCTCTCTGCCTGCGTCGATACGCTCGTTTTTCATCTTGCCTGCGCTTGCTCCGCAGAGGAGACTCTCGATCATTCCGAGAGCCGCTATAGAAATCGCAGGAGTTATCAGCCCCTTGATGTTCGAGAAATCAAATCCGTTCGTGATAAGAGCCTGATCAGTCAGAAGGCTTCTCGGAATCGAGCCTACCTCCGCTGCCTTTGCGCTTGCAGCGTCGGGGAACATTATCATGTTGATTATCAGTACTATTATAATAGACGCAAGCGATGACGGTATGTACTGCTGGAGCTTTTTAGGATAAAGCAGCATTATCGCCACTACGATTCCGCCGAACATAACGGCTGTCCAGTTGGGCGAGAAGCCAAGCTCTCCGTAGGATATCAGCTTTTCAATAGCGTCGCTGCCCTCTGAGTGAGTTCCGAAGAAGTTGTCGATCTGTCCCAGAGCGATGATTATTGCGATTCCTGAGGTAAAGCCTGTGATTACAGGCGCAGGAATGTATGATACAAGCTTGCCGATTTTGAAAATCGCCGCAAGAACAAGTATTGCTCCCGAGAGGAAGCCTGCCATGAGAACGCCCTGAATTCCGAACTTGACCGAAAGAGTCAGCAGAATTGCTGACATAGCTCCCGTAGGTCCTGAAATCTGGTAGGACGCACCCGAAAATACTCCGATGAAAATACCTGCGAAGATCGCCGTTACAAGACCTGCCGCAGCGTCTGCACCCGAGCTTACTCCGAAAGCCAGTGCCAGCGGAAGAGCTACCGCCGCAACTGTGAGTCCTGCCATGAGATCCTTTGACAGGGACTTTGCATTATAACCTTTGAATTCCTTTTTCAGATCACTGAAATACTTTTTAAAAAACACAAACACACCCGGTTTCTCCAAAATGTACGCAAATGCGCCGTTTTCAATTATAATACAATAGTTTCTGATTATCAACAGTATTTTCCTCTTTTGCCGAATTTCATCGTTTTACACTAATTTCCACCCGAAAAGTGCACTTTTTTAAACGAGTATTTCTTACTTTATTGCGGAGTCTCTTTTACGCTGAATCGTAATTTAACACAATTCTCTATTTTTTTCCGAACTTTATTGACAATGATGTAAAATTATGCTAATATATAATTGGGGGAACTGGTGCTTTTTTATTTAACAAAGTACCGGTAATTTAAAAAATGAAAGGAGTTTTTTGAAATGAACATTTTCAAAAAAATGGCTGCCGGCGCTGCTGCGCTCTGTATATCTCTCACTGCGGCTGTCTCTGTGACAGGCTCAGACTATACAGCTACTGTTGCTGACGCTGCGTCCGATGCAGTCAACATGGAATGGGGAGCTGTCAAAATAGGCGGCGGCGGCTTCGTTTCCGGTATCGTTACTGGTAAGGAGGTTATGTATGCCCGTACCGACGTTGGCGGTGCTTATAAGTACAACTATGACACCATGGAGTGGGAGCAGCTCTTTGAGTTCCTCAACGAGGAGGACCGAGGCTACCTCAGCGTTGACGCTATCTGTATCGACCCCAATGACGATAATACCGTTTACGCTCTCTGCGGCTGCGCTTACTTCAGCTCTGAAAGAACTGCTATCTTCAAGTCCACCGACGGCGGCGAGACATGGGAGGAGCATGAGGTTACCGACCTTATCAAGGTTCACGGAAACGGAAACGGCCGTCAGTGCGGCGAGGCTATCGCTGTAGACCCCGATAACTCGGATATCATCTACTGCGGCGGAGATACCGACGGTCTTATCATGAGTACTGACGCTGGCGAAACATGGGAATATGTTGACAGCTTCAACGACCTCGGTCTCTTTACTAATGAGATCAACTGGCCTACATGGACAAATACTATCGAAAAGACTACTGTCGGTACTGACTACGCTAACTGTAACGGTATCGCTACTATCGCTATTGAGGACGGTAAGGTTTATGTCGGTGTTTCCGATAACACCATCGGCGAAAACGTTTACGTTGCAGACGTAGGCGGAGATAACTGGGAGCCTCTCAGCACAGACCTCCCGACAGACGCTTTCCCTTCAAGAATCAATAAGGACGCTGACGGAAATCTCCTTATCAGCTACGTCGGCGGTCTCCAGTTCAACGGAAACGGCGGCGGTATCTACAGATACAACACAACAGATGGCACTGTTACCAATATCTCTCCCACAGGCAACAGCTTCGGCGCTTGCGTGAGCCTTCCCGACAACGCAAATACTCTCGTTGCTACAACCTGCGGCGTATGGAGCAGCCAGCTCTGGTATGCGGACGCATGGGCTGACGATAAGGTTTGCTGGGGCGACCAGTTCTACCGTTCAACTGACGGCGGCGCTACATGGGAAAGCATTACTCCCGGCAATGAGAAATCATGGGGCGGCCCTCTTCAGGCTGATTACCTTCAGGACGCAGGCTATGACTGGATCAGAAACAAGGCTATCCACTGGTGCGGCGCTCTCGTTCTCGACCCCAAAAACAGCGACAGAATCCTCATCACCTCAGGTAACGGCGTTTTCGCCTGCGACAATGTATGGGATGAGCTTCCTGTATACTACTTCCACCCCGATGGTATCGAGGAGGTAGTTTGTCTTGACTTCGTAAGCATTCCCGGCGGTGACGAGTACTCCGTAATCGGTGACTACGACGGCTTCGTTCACAAGGACGTAAATGAGATTCCTGCTCAGCATCAGCCTAACATGGGTTCAACCTATTCTATCGCTTACTGCCCGCAGAATCCTGACGTTATGATAAGAATTGCTCAGCGCAACAACGATGTTGCTCCCGGCTACTATACTCTCGACGGCGGCGAGACATGGACTAAAATGGCTAACTCACCCGGCGGAAGAGCTGCTATTACTCAGCTTGAGGACGGAAGCTACCGCTTCTTCAAGAGCGCAGGCGAGGACGACCAGAGTGCTTCTGTTTCATATTCAGACGACTTCGGTCAGACATGGGAGACATGCTCAGGCATTCCTTCATCATACGGCTCCAAGCCCACAAATATGTACGTTGACCCTGAGGATCCCTCTCTCGTTTATGCATATGTAACATATTACAATTCTTCATGGCACTACTCAAAGACTGAGCCTGATTTCTCTGACGCTCATTATACTCTCTGCGTGAGCACAGACTACGGCAAGACCTTTACTTCAACTGATGTCGCTATGTACGACCAGTGCGACAGCGCTGGCAGAATCGCTGCTCTCGGCGACGGTACTCTTATCCTCGGCGCAGGCTGGTACGGTATGTACAAGGCTACTGACAACGGCAGCACTATCGAATCTCTCGATGTGTTCTACTGCAAGACTGTAGGCTACGGCGCTCCCGAAAAGGAGGGCGGACTCAATACTCTCTATATGTACGGTAAGCCTGCCGAGACAGACCCCGAGGGCGTTTACCGCTCAACTGACGGCGGTATTACATGGGTATGCATCAACACAGATAACCTCTACGGCGGTACAGGCAACGGTAACTTCCTCGTCGGCGATATGAACGAGTTCGGTACTGTTTATATGTCAACCGTTGGCTGCGGTATCGTTTACGGAAAGCTCACTACTGCTTCCGACGAGCCGGAGACTACTACAGAGCCCACAACTGAGCCTGCTACAGAGCCAGATGGTATAGTTTACGGCGACGCTAACCTCAGCGGCGAACTTGAGATCTCAGACGCTGTAAAGATCATGTCCTATGTTACAAACAGAGAGGTTAATCCCATGACGGAAGAGGAGCTTAATATTGCTGACGTTTACCAGAGAGGCGACGGTGTAAACAATATGGACGCACTCGCTGTTCAGAAAAAAATAGCTCAGCTTATTACATCGCTTCCTGAATCTGTTCTGGAATAATATCACTGCTGTACTATAATTCAAAAACCCCGTGTTCTTCACGGGGTTTTTGTTAAAAGGAGAATGTTATGAAATACACAAACCCCATCGTAAAGGGATTCTATCCCGACCCAAGCGTCTGCTTTGCAAACGGAATGTACTATATGGTGTGCAGCTCGTTTCAGTACTTCCCCGGAGTTCCGCTGTTTGAAAGCTCCGACCTCGTCAACTGGAAGCAGATAGGTCACTGCTTTACAAGAAAAAATCAGGTGATGCTCGACAAGATCGAAAGCTCAGGCGGAGTCTTTGCGGCTACTATCAGGTATAATAACGGCAGATTCTACGTTGTTACTACAAATGCAACTACTCACCAGAATTTCTATGTCTGGACCGACGATATCCGCAGCGAGTGGTCTGACCCGATCTTCGTTGCTCAGGACGGTATTGATCCCTCACTCTACTTTGAGGACGGAAGAACCTATTTCCTCAGCAACGGTACGGATGACGAGGGAAACGGCGGCGTTGTTCAGTGCGAAATCAATATTGAGACCGGTGAGAAGCTCTCCGCAAGCAAAGTCATCTGGAAAGGCTCGGGCGGACGCTTCCTTGAAAGTCCTCATATGTACAAAATCAATGGTGATTACTACCTCATGGCTGCCGAGGGCGGTACTGAGTACGGTCACATGATCACTTACGCCCGCAGTAATTCGATCTGGGGAGAGTTTGTCGGCTATCCCAAGAATCCCGTGCTCACTAACCGTAATCTCGGCGGACAGATCCTGCAGGGAATGGGTCACGGCGACCTTGTTCAGAATCCCGGCGGAGACTGGTTCATCATCCATCTCGGATTCCGTCAGGCTGGCAACTGGGCTCCCTATCACCACCTAGGCAGAGAGGTTTTCATGACTCCCGTCACATTCGGCGAGGACGGCTGGTTTACCGCCGGTACGGACGGCACTACGGCTGCTTCCTATGAGATAAACGGCGATTTCGTTCAGGAGGTCAAAGAGCTGTATACCTTTGAAAACACTCGCTGGGACATCGACTGGTGCTTCCTCAGACATCCTCATGAGGAGAACTATCAGCTCTCCGATAACTCCGTGAAGCTCACAGGAACAGATATCACTCTTGATATGGCTGACTCCCCCACTTTCATCGGTATACGTCAGAGAGACTTCCGTGCGGATATCTCCTGCGATGTAACCGCATCCGGCGGCGAGGGCGGCATTACTGTCTACATGGACGAGAATCATCACTATGACCTCGCTGTGCGTCCCTCAGATACCGGATACGAGGCTGTTCTCAAGCTCAATATAGGCGATATAAAGCACGTTCAGAGTATCGCTCCCATTTCCTCGGATTCGGCTAAGCTTATCGTTCGGACAGAGAATCACTGCTGCTCGTTCTTTGTCTCCGAGAACGGCTCTGAGTCTTATCTCGGCTCCGCTCAGACAAAGTATCTCTCCCCCGAGATAGCTTCCCCATTTACGGGAGTTATCATCGGTCTCTATGCGGTCGGAAACGGCTCTTCTGCGGTGTTTACGGATTTTTCGTGCAGGTATTCGCA
>JAFTPG010000051.1 GCA_017463375.1 Ruminococcus sp.
TACGGAGACTGGACAGACAACGGAGACGGAACACATTCATCTTACTGTGATGACTGCGGAGCTGAGGAATCCGATACACATTCATACGGCCACTGGACAGATAACGGAGACGGCACACATTCAAGTTACTGCGATGACTGCGGAGCCGAGGAATCCGATACCCATTCATACGGCAACTGGACAGATAACGGAGACGGAACACATTCACGTTCATGTGCAGACTGCGGAGCTGAGGAATCCGATACCCATTCATACGGTGACTGGATAGATAACGGAGACGGAACACATTCATCTTACTGCGATGACTGCAGAGCCGAGGAATCCGATACACATGCATACGGCGACTGGACGGATAATGGGGACGGAACACATTCATCTTACTGCGATGACTGCGGAGCCGAGGAATCCAATACCCACGCATACGGAGACTGGACAGATAACGGAGACGGAACTCATTCACGTTCATGTGCAGACTGCGGAGCAGAGGAATCCGATACCCATTCATACGGTGATTGGACAGACAATGGTGACGGAACTCATTCATCTTACTGTGATGACTGCGGATCCGAGGAATCCGATACCCACGCATACGGTGACTGGACAGATAACGGAGACGGAACACATTCATCTTACTGTGATGACTGCGGAGCTGAGGAATCCGATACCCATTCATACGGTGACTGGACTAACACGGGCAATGCTTCACAGTCAAGAATCTGTTCCGGCTGCGGACATACAGAGACTCAGGACATCGTCTATATTCTTGGCGATATTAATGATGATGGATTTGTCGATATTTTCGATTTGATTCTTATGAAAAAAGTACTCATCGCTGAATATACTGGAGACTTTAATTTCTATGCGTCTGATGTCAATGAAGATGGTGTGTTTAGTATTGTAGATATTGTAATACTTCATAACTATATGCTTGGCAAGATAAGCAAACTCGGAAGCTGATAAATAACAGCAACTGGTATATAAAGCAGACCGACCGTATTCATTACGAATACGGTCGGTTTTTTGCGTTATTGAGATACACATTGAGAGAAAAAATCACTGAAATACAAATGCCTGCCGCAGATCAATGCAGCAGGCATAATTTTATTTTACAAGTTTAGCGTAGATCGCTTCAAGGTCACATACATTCTTTCTGATGTTGTATTTCTGGATCTTCTCAAAATCTCTGTCATATACCTCAGCACGATTCTTTTCGTACATTGAGAGGATCTTTCTGCTCCACTCAGCAGCGCCGGAATCAAGAGAAAGAGCCACAGTATTTTCGGAAATAATTGCCTCAGGAGGAACGACATCCGAGGTTACACAAGGAAGTCCGCAGATCTGCGCTTCAAGGAGAACAATGCCGAGTCCTTCGTACTTTGATGGGAACACAAATACATCCATAGCATTGTAAACCTCCTCAGTGCAGGCAGTCTCCCCATAGAGTACAATACGCTCCTTAAAGGGATGCTTGTCTATGAGAGCCTTGATCTTCTCATAATCAGGACCTCCTCCGACGAGAACAAGATAGATATTTTTATTTGCGCTTGCAGCCTTTTCAAAGACATCCAGCAGAAACGGATGATTCTTCTGATTATTGAATCTACCGATATGACCGATAATGAATTTATCCTCAAGACCGAGCTTTCTGCGAATTTCAGCACGCATTTCAGGATTGAATCTGAATCGCTCCACATCGAAGCCGTTGGGGATTACATCAAACTTACCGTTTTTGAACAGCCAGTTTCCGGCAAGAGAGCTGCACGCAAAGCCGTGATTGTGGAACATATTAAAGAATGGAAGCAAAAGCTTATGCATTCTCATATGATCGCAGGTAGAGTTATGGGAATGTGCAATACGAACCCTGACTCCTTTTAAGAAGGAAATAAACAGCTCAGGAGTGATCATAGCGCTGTTGCCGTGAACGTGAACTATATCGTATTTTTTCCCTGAAACCTCCTTTAAGAGAGCCAGATAAAACTTTGCACTGCTTTCCTTTCGTGAGGGGAGCATTTTTACCTTAACTCCGAGCTTGGCACACTCTTCGGAGTTCGGCTGAGCAACCGGAGTACCTGTAAGAATAGTGACATCAAATTTATTCTTGTCAATATATCTGCAATAATTCAAAACGACCATGCTGATTCCGTTCATATTGAAGTCATTCATGATCATAGCAATTCTGATTTTTTTCAAAGCAACCTCCTGATTATCTGCCTTTAAGATATCTTTTTAGTGCAGGCGGAATGAGAGACTTAGCAAAGCTCAGATGCTTTTTTAATCCGAGGGACTCGCTGTGATATTTATCCACAGCAGCCCAGCCGCCGTTCTTGTAAAGCTCCAGAAGCTCTGAACGCTTCGGACTGCATTCAGATCCATGTCTGAGACGTTCATTGCCTGCCGAAGCTGATTCAAAGCTTGAAGCCTTTAATTCAACTGAATCATGAAGATCCTGCAGAATGCTGTTTCCTTTGTCCGAGTTAGCGACAACAGCAGAAATTCCCTTGGTATCGTCGAAGCCGCCAGAGCCGAGGTATTCCGGGTGAGCTTTTTCAATGCCCCAGTAATCGCCGAGAGTAATATCTCCCGGACGGTGAGCACAAGCATACTTACAGGAAGAGCAGTTTTCACGGCTTATGAGACTCTTAGCGAAGAAATAAGGGTAAGAGGAAGCGCTTTCCCAGAGCTTCTTTTTGTATCTTTTTCCGTCTGAGGCTTCAATGACGGCACTGCCGTTTTTTCCCCAGCCAATGGACTTGTCACGGAAGGAATATTTGAGAACCCTGCCGTTTTCGTTTTTCTCAAGCTGCTTTATGTAATCACGGAACATGCGGTTATTCGGAACGCCATGACAGACCAGATCCACTGTAAGCAGATTGTCATATTCCTTGCCGAGAAAGCCATGCAGACCTGCAATCTGACACGGAGTTCCCGAATAGAGGACATATCTTCCGTCTTTAAGAAGTTCCTTAACCTGTTTAAATGTAGTGCCTGTCGAGCTTTGCGTATATTTAGAGCCTCTGAGAAGTTTAAGCTGTTCTTTATCCTCAACAGCGATATGCTTTACATACCAGTCTTTGCCGAAAGCGGCGCCGAACACGACTCCGCCGTTTTCAATTATGTATCCGGCAAGAGCTGTAAAAATTCCTCCAGAAGATGAATTCTGAATAATATCGCTGTTTTTTGCGGCAGCAGCATAAACGGCAACAGGATTATTTGTTTCGTCTTTATTCTGGAAAGCGCAGACCTGTCTGCATCTTCCGCATTCAACGCAGAGGGAGTCATCTATGACAGGATAGACGTATCCATAGGAATCCTCCTGCATAGCGATTGCATTTTTAGAGCAGGCATTTAAGCAGGCACCACAGCCGCAGCAGTTCTTTTTATCATCGAATAATAGCATTTTCTGATACCTCGATTAATTGATCCTAATGATTTTTTATTTCATCGATTACCATGTCGATATACTTTTCGGTTTTCTTTCTCTCACGTTCAAGCACAGCGTCCGTATTTGAGAAATTGATCTTTTGGTCAGCAAGTCTGAGCGGCGGCATTTTATCGCATCCACGCTCATTGAGCCCTGTCAGCTCGAGAATACTTCTGAGACGGCTGCTTGCCTTTTCGGGATAGATAACCATGAAATCCGTATGGAACAGCAGTGAAAATACAGTTGCATGGAAAGAATCGGTCACGACATACTGAGCGTCCCTGATCAGACCGAGATACTCCTCAACGGTGGGACACCATTTGAGCGTACCCTTGCGGATTATGTCATGAAGGTTATAACTGATGTTGAATACCTTGAGATTCTTTTCAGATGCAATCTTGGCTGCATATTCGTCTATTCTTTTATCGTGATGAAGGTTATACGTCACCACATACTTTTCGTTTCTGAATCTGTTGGAAGTATACTTATTCCATTCGGAAGCCTTAAACAGGAGAGTGGGGTCGAGCATCTGAACAGCGCCGTGAATGCCTGCGTCATTGAGGATATCCACGCCATTATTTTCCCGGACAGTAATGCGGTTATATTCCTCGAGGAGCGGTCTTACCTCAGTTTTTTCCTTTTCTGAAAGCTTTGAAGTACCGATACTTGCCGCATAGGAAAATTTATATTTTGACTTGGGAACGAAGCTCAGATAAAGCGGTCTGTCAACGCCTTCATTCCAGTAGCTGTTCCAGACCTGATCGCTTCCTGTGCAGTAAGCGTCTGCCTTTGGAACATTATTGAGCAGTTCCTTTTCCGTTCTGTAGGTCTTGGGAGTAAGCTTGATATATTTTCTCAGAAAGGAGTCAAAAACGAGTTTCTTTTTCACATACGAAACGGAAATAACGCATCTTGCACCAAAGAGAAGAACAGGATTCTTTGCGAGTCTTTCGCTTTTATTTTTGAGTCTTTTCAGCAGTCCGAGACTTGTATATCTCTCGGGATAGTAATCTATTATCTCAGTTTTGCAGCCTTTCTGCATCAGATAGTTCTGAGTAGCAAGAGTCTGAAGCGAAGAACCGTAATTCCGTACTCTGTGCAAAGTAATAACATCGATTTTCAATTTAAAAACCTCCGCAGTTAATCTATTATTATGATAATTATATCATGCAAAACCCGAAACGTCAACATCTTCCCAAGATTTCGCTGAAAAGCACAAGCAGGATCACAATAGAAGCATGACAGCAGATAAAAGAGCTGCGGAAAAGAAAAATCAGTACATTGATTTCTGCAGCAGTAAAAACAAAACTGACTCCGTCAGGAAAACGAAGTCAGTATGTTGCTTAAAATTTAATATTCACACCATAGAAGAGGTGTGCTGCCTGTAGAGTTCCGGGCGGTGAAATGTGCAGGGGACAGGGGAATTATTCCAAATATGATTCAGGAAGCTCGCTGAGGAGCTGAGCAAGACGTTTCTGAACAGCGAGAGCGTCCATATTACTGATTCCGTCGCCGTGCTGATAAACATCTGCAACAGCAAGCTGGTCGTCAGTAAGAGGATTCAGGTCACTGTTAGTAACATAGCTCATA
>JAFTPG010000004.1 GCA_017463375.1 Ruminococcus sp.
CCTCCCTCAAACTCCCTCCCTAAAACTTTTATTTAAATTTTCCATATAGGGGGCATGCCCCCTATATGGAAAATTTGAGTTGAAGTCTTTGGAAAGGGGTCTGGGGAAGAACCTTTCTTCAGAAAGGTTTGCCCCAGTAGGCTGTGAGTATACTTCTGCTGAAAATGGTATACAAAAGGAGGTACTATGAAAATATTACGAAAAACGGCGGCATTGGTAATAGCGGCGTTTCTTTCGGCTGCTTCGCTGGCAGGCTGTGAGGAAGTAGGCAGGCTTGACATGTCTCTGACGGCGGTTCCGGGGTCGACTCAGCCGATTTCCGGGGTCAGTTCGGACGGAACTGAGCCGACAACTGTTCCGGCTGATATTTATCCGGACTATCCTGTTATTTATCCCGAGATTCAGCAGCAGGATACAGGTGATCTTTATGAAGCTGAGAACTGTATTCTCGGCGGTCTGTCCACCTCGACCGAGCGTGACAACTACAGCGGAACAGGCTATGTTACGGGATTTTCCGCAGACGCTGCGAATTCGCTCACATTCAATGTAACCGTTCCCAGCAATCAGCACTACGATCTTTCGTTCTGTATTGCTTCTGACGCAGTTTCTGACTGTTCGATTCTCCTGAATGACGAGCAGATAAGCTCGTTCAGCACAACAGACGACGGAGCGTTTACAATTATTACGGTTTACGGAATTTTCCTGATAAACGGCGAATCTGAGGTTACTCTTCGTGCTGAGAACGGCAATATTGACCTCGATTATATGAAGCTTTCAAATAATACGACTCTGAGCGAGATTTCCTACGAGACAGGCGGAGAGCTTGCAAATGAGAATGCCGGAGAATCTGCCAAGGAGCTTATGAGCTTCCTCAGCGAGGCGTATGGTGACTATGTTATTACTGGTCAGTATGTTTCCGACGAGACAAACAGCGAGCTGGATCTCATCTACCGCACAACAGGAAAATATCCAGTAATCAGATTCTCGGCAATCGGCAGCACTGCTGATTGTGCAGCTGTGGCTGACGCAGCGGCAAAATGGAATCAGAGCGGCGGAATCGTTGGTCTTATGTGGCACTGGGAAGCTCCCGGCGAGACTCCCTCGGTCTACTCGGAAAAGACTGATTTCAAGCTCAGCGACGCTGTTACCGATGAGGATATAGCAATGCTTTCTCAGGTTGAGATCAGCGCTCTCTGCGAGTCAGGCAGCGTTTCGGGTGACTGCTACAAGCTTATATGCGATATTGACGCTGTTTCAGAACAGCTTCTTACTCTCAAGGAAAATGATATACCTGTTCTCTGGAGACCTCTCCACGAGGCTTCCGGCGACTGGTTCTGGTGGGGAGCAAGCGGAACAGACGCCTATAAATGGCTGTGGCAGCTAATGTATACCCGTATGACCGAGTATCACGGGCTTGATAATCTCATCTGGATATGGAACGGTCAGAGCGCAGATACGCTTGTTGACAAATCCACCTTTGACATTGCCGCACTCGACCTCTACATGGGCGAGGGCAAGGAGCTTGGAAGCTGTTACGATAAATTTGCAGCTCTCCAGCAGCTTGTGGGTACGGATAAGCTCATTGCAATCAGTGAGTGCAGCAGTGCTCCCGACGTGGACGCTTCGTTCAGAGACAATGCAGTGTGGTCATTCTTCGGACTATGGTACGGAGGATATCTTGAGGGAGAAAACGGTGAGTATTCCGAGAAATTTATGCCGAAGGACAGCTTTATCCGTGCGTATAACTCCAGCGGAGCTATTACTCTCGATGAGTATAAGGCGATGAAGGACGGTACATATCAGCCTCCTGCAACAACTGCGGCGGCAACTATTGCTGCTGACGAGACTGTTACAACTACTGCGACTGAAACAGCAGAGGAATAATATAACAGATATGACAAAGGCGGACACATAAGACAGCTGTCCATACAGAAGTATATGCGTGTAATATTGAGGAAAACCCTTTTGAAAAAGGGTTCTTCCTCAAACTCCTTTCCTAAAACTTTCAGTTTTTAATTTCAGCCCCATAGGGTACACATTAGAAAAAATACTTGATTTTTCAGTTGCTCTTGATGTGTACCCTATGGGGCTGAAATTAAGATTGAAAGTCTTTGGAAGGGGGTACGGGGGAGAACCTTTCTTCAGAAAGGTTTCCCCCGATTAATACATGTAATACTTCTGTATGGACAGTCGTCTTATGTGTCCGCTTTATGTTATTTTGCAAGATATTCGGGAAAAGTACCTGTTCCGCCTGTTGCGATATGGGCATAGTAGCCGAGGATCTCCGAAGCGTCAATAGCGTCGATTCTGCCGTTTCCGTCAGCGTCGGCAGCAAGCTCCTGAAGCTGGGTCAAGCCGGTTTCCTTGCCTGTAGCAGTATTTGCATACGCTGTAAGAACCAATGACGCATCAAGTGCATTGATATTTCCGTCGTTATCGGCATCTCCGAGAGTGTAGTCGCCGACAATGATCGTCAGATCCTTAGTTCTCGGATAGAAGCTGTAGAAATTGGTTTTCGCCAGAGCAACTGCACCATGAGAGACAACGCTTCTGTCGGCAGCAGTATTATCCGGAGTTGCAAATATTATTTCGTATACGCCTTCGGGAGTTTCACTGTCAATTACAGCGCTAAACTGAGCGAATGGAAATTCATCAGCAGAAGCTCCCAGTGCGTCGAAAGGATTGGCTGCGGCATTGCTTGTTGTGTAGGTGAAATAGAGCGAATTGCTTTCAGGGAGCGATACAAGCTGAGGAACATATTTTACTTTCAATGAACCGTCGTCCTGAATAATTCCGTAGCAGAATGGAGTGAGGTCGGTCGTAAAGGTTTCGCCCTCTGAGGTCGTATATGTTTTTGTAACTCCCGTAGAAGCAGACGGGTCAACAAGTCCGCCGAGAGTTATATAATCAGATTCGCATCTCCATTTGGCGGAAGCCGCATATATTCCCTTAGAAGAATCAGCTTCCTGAATTTCGTCCTCAATATAAATGCTGACATCAACAGTCAGATCGCCGTCTGCCAGAGCTTCCGATGGAATATGGATAACATTGTCGCGGATTACGGTTACATTTTCTGTCTCATCCGCCTTGAAATAGAAAAGCGGTATATACTGCTCTTCTTCAGCAGAGGTGCTGACCGGCATTATGGCTGCGGCAGTCATTATTGCAGATACAATCAGTGAAAGTGCTTTTTTCATAATGGTTCCTCCTGACTGCTTCATCAAAGCTGCACGCACATCTTCAGTACGATCTCAGCCACTCTTCTGGCAGCAATTTTCTCGAACTCGTCAAATGACATAGCTCCCTCGTCATCGGCATTATCGGAGATACATCTTACGCTGACGTAGGGAGTCTTATTCAGATAACAGCAATGACCGACTGCTGCGCTCTCCATGTCAACGGCATACGGACTGAGACGGGCAAGAATTTCTGCTTTAACCTCATTACTGGAAATAAACGCCTCGCCTGAAACAATTCTTCCCCGGAAGCTCTTTACTCCGAACTCAGCGCAGGTCTTTTCAGCTGTTTCGATAAGATGCTCGTCCGCCTTGAATATTCCGCAGTACGGCGGATAATCTTTAAGAAAATGCAGGTCAAGGTCGTGCGGAAGAACCTCGTCTGATATCACGATGTCGCAGACCTTTACTTCGGAATTCATACCTCCGGCGATTCCGGCATTGATCACGCAGTCGGGCTTGAAATTATCAATTGCCGCCTGCGTGCAGACTGCCGCATTCACCTTTGCGATTCCGCTGCATACATTGATCACGGTCTTTCCCATATACTCGTTTATGTAGAAGTCAAAACCTGAAATCGTTCTGATTTCAGCTTCTCCAAGCATATTTCTGATATCTGCAAGCTCAGACGGCATTGCTCCGATTATTACTATTGTGTTCATTGTTGTTTCCCCCGTTCATTAATTTCCTTTATTATAGCATATCCCTGAAAAGAAATCAATATCTCAGATACGGTAACTTTTTCTTGACAGTATTTTAATCTTATGATATAATATTTTCATGCGGGTGCGGCGGAACTGGCAGACGCACGAGATTTAGGCTGCGTTACTACAGTGGAATAATAATGGTGATGTTATGGACGACGTTTTTGAAGCGCACAAGTACAGTGATAATCACATGAAACAGCTTATGCAGGATTCTGTCTGCGGCTGCTTTTATTGTTGCAGAATTTTTCATCCAAGTGAAATTACTGAATGGATTGAAGATACTTCAGGAACTGCGGTCTGCCCTTATTGTGGAACGGATTCCATTATCGGTGAAAGCTCAGGTTTTCCTATTACAAAAGAATTTCTTGAACGAATGCGTAAGCGTTGGTTTAGATAATTAAATATGCGGGTGTGGCGGAACTGGCAGACGCACGAGATTTAGGTTCTCGCGCCGCAAGGTGTGCAGGTTCGATTCCTGTCACCCGCACCAATGAGAAATCCCTCGAAAATTCGGGGGATTTTTCGTTTGTTACTGATTAATATAGCATAAACATGAGCCTGACAGCGTTCGCAGCTACTGCGGTGCATTCTATAAATCCGTGATCTGTGATCTTAGTTTAACAGATCCGGTTATTACTGCGTTCAGCAGGCGGGGCGCTTGGATAATCTGTATTTGGCGGCGGGATGAGCATTTAAATGAACAGCTCACCAGCCGTATCCTTATAATATTCCGCCTGCGCCGTCCATAGCTTCTGGTACACGCCCTGTTTCTGGAGTAATGCTTCATGAGAACCACGCTCTGCGATACGCCCGTTCTCCATTACTGTGATCTCATCACAGAAACGGCAGGAGGACAATCTGTGGGAAATATATATCGCCGTGCGAGTGCCCACAATGCTGTTGAACTTCGTGTAAATATCATGCTCCGAGATAGGGTCCAGTGCGGCGGTGGGTTCGTCCAGTACAATGAACGGTGCGCCCTTGCAGATCGCTCTTGCAAGGCACAGCTTCTGCTCCTCGCCGCCGGAGATCTCCACGCCCTCGGGATCGAAGTCCTTGTAAAGGCATGTATCTATTCCATGCGGCATGGTTTCCAGTCGTTCTGCCAGTCCTGCACGCTTCACGCACTCCGTCACACGCTCAGCATCATACTCCGTGCTAGCCGCCACATTCTCTGCCATGGAGAATGAAAACAGGTGGGAATCCTGGAAAACCACGGAAAAGAGTGCCATATAGTCCGCATAATCGTATTTACGAATGTCGATGCCGTTAAGCGTGATCTCGCCCTCTGTCGGGTCATAGAGTCTGCACAGGAGCTTCACCAGCGTCGATTTACCGCAGCCGTTACGTCCCACAAGCGCCATCTTTTCGCCGATCTTCCATTTGAGGTTGATGTTCCTGAGTGTATAATCCTCACAGCCGGGATATTTGAACCAGACATGCTTGAACTCAAATTCGTACTCGTTGTCATCACGTTTTTCTGTGGGGATGGTGCCCATGTATTTCTCATCGGGGATGTCCAGAAAATCAAACACATACTTGCAGTTCGGAATACACACCTTCATCCAGCCATAAGCATCGGAAATATTGGAGATGCCGCCCTGGATCTGCGTGAAATATGAGGAAAATGCGATCGCATCACCGGCACTGAGCATTCCGGTCGCACAGCGGTACACCGCAAAGGCTAACATGAGTACTCTTGTTACGATACTGATTCCCGAAAAGACAGCGTTCGGACCGATCAGGCGGAGACAGGCTTTTTTCCACATATTACAGTGAGTGTCAGCGACTTCATTGATTTTAGAAAGAATCAGATCCTGCTGCCTGTACAGACGGATATCCTTGCCGCTGCGGTAATTGTGGAGAACATGGCGTTCCAGTTCCTCAGACAAGGGATAGAGCTTCAGAGCAGTCATGCCTGTGCGGGCTTCGTTTTCGATCTCGAAGGACTTCCGGTTGACGGCAGTGCCCTTTATGACCTCAAGCACTGTTACGATAACAATGAGTGCAAGCAAGCCCCACACGGACTGGATGAATCCAGTAAAGCCTGTAGTTACCGTTCTTTCTGCAAAGGCAAGGGGTGAGATCACAATGATACCGATCACAAGCTGCAATATGCCGTAAACAAAAAAGATGAAGTTCATCTCCAGCTTTGTGATGCCGTGATTTCCCAGCATATACTGGTTAGCTTTGTAAAACGCCTGATGGGTGCGGTTGTCCTCCAATCGAACATAATCCATGCCGGTGATCTTCTTCACGAGCATCTGTTTCAGGTTCTGTTCCAGCTGGAATTTGTGGCAGTTGTCTCTGCGTCTGAACGTGCGTGATATGATCCAGCAGATGACCTCCGCAATCGTGACAATGCCAGCTTTCAGAAGAAGCGTGCGGAAATCCTCACCACGTTCGATGCTGTTCATGACGATTGCCGCAAGTGAGATATAGAGATAATTGGTGATCAGTTCAAATAAATCACAAGCACAGGAACGCAGTGTATGTCCCTTATCAGCATCATTTATCAGTTTCAGCGACCGTCTGCATATCGCAAAATCGGCTTTTCTCTGTTCCTTACGCATCAAAATTCTCACCCTCCTTCTTGTTGTAGTAACTGCTTTGCAGATTGAATAATTCTGCATATTTGCCATTCAATTGCATAAGCTCCGAATGCGTTCCCTCCTCCGCAATACCTCCGTTTTCGATGAGCAGAATGCGGTCACAGAATCTTGTGGAGGCAAGACGATGGGAGATGAACACGCTGGATTTATTCTGCGAAAATTCCGCATAACGCAGGTACATTTCCTGTTCGGCGATAGGGTCAAGTGCGGCGGTGGGTTCATCCAGCAGGAGAACGGCTCCGCCCTTGTACAGTGCCCTTGCAAGCGCAAGTTTCTGGGTTTCACCGCCGGAAAATTCCACGGCATCCTCAAAGACAGAACGGATCATACGGCTGTCAAGTCCCTGCGGCAGACTCTGCACTTTCTCATAGATACCGGCTTTTTTCAGGCATTCTGTGAGCCTCTCCATGTCCAAATCCGCTTTATTCTGCATGGTGATATTCTCTGCAACGGTCACGGGCAGGAAGGATATATCCTGAAAAACGGTGGAAAACATGGTGAAGTATTCTTCACGGTTGTATTCTTTCACATTTACGCCGTTCAGAAGAATTTCGCCATTCGTTGGGTCATAGAGTCCGCATAGAAGCTTGATAATGGTGGTCTTACCTGCACCGTTGAGTCCCACAAGTGCCAGCTTTTCGCCTTTGTTCAGTGTAAAGGAAAGGTTCCTGAGCGTCGGTTCTTCTGCGCCTGCATAGGTGTATGTAACATTCCGGAATTCGATTTCACATTCGCCCTCCGGCAGAGGCTTACCCTCACCACGGTTGGTTTTATCCTTCATATCGCAGTAGTCACGCATATAGTTGATGTTATTGGAAAACCACTGGAAGCCGGAATACTTGTCGCACCAGTCACGGAATGCTCCGGCAAGCATTGCAATGGAAGAAAAATACAGCACGAACGAACCGACGCCGATATTTCCTGAAACCACAAGATAAATGACATAGGCATAGGCGGCAAAATTGCCGATGCCCTGCACAATTAGTCCGAGAATATCCCACCTGCGTTCCCATGCGTCCTGCTGTTCGTACCATTCAAGGCGGTTATTTTTGGAACGCTGGAAAAGGGAATCAAACCATTTCTCCATGCCGAACAAGCGAACATCCTTGCCGTACTTATAGCTCATGCCCGCACCCGTGATGTAGTCCAGCTCTCGTTCATAGCCCTGCCAGTTCTCCGCCATGCCCCAGATCCACATCATTTTGTGCTTGTTGATGTAATAGCTTGTGATTGCCGGAACTGCAACGATGAGAAGCATCACGGGACTTAAAATGGACAGGATACTGCCGTATGAGACAATGCCCAACAGTGCGATCATCAGCTCCTCCATATTTCGGTTGGCGGCACTGATGATCCAGGAATTGGCGGTGGCGGCTTTTTGTCGATTATCGCTGACAGTTGGATCTTCCGCCATTTCGTAGTCCATGGTCATCTGCTTTTTCATGAGCCTGCGGTGCAGCATCTTTTTGAAGCGGAAGGAAGCAACATAGCTGTCGTAATTGCCGGCTTCATTGGCAAGCGTACGGAACAGCCTTGAACTAATGATAAGCAGCAGCGTGATGACTGTCAGCGTAACACGGGAGGATGTTCCCAGAGCAAGCTCCACCACATACTTGTCCGTGAAGCTGCTGCACAGATTTTCCAGCGTCCGTCCAAGTACAACAAGGAACATACAAAGTGCAATGGACTTACTGGTTTTCCACGACTCCCGCAGCACCCAGAGCATGTTCTGCAGGACAGTGTGTGACGCTTCGTCACGTTCCTTATACCAGAGCGTCCATGCTTTTTTCTGCTTGGAGCGTTCATATTTTTGAATTTTCACTCGTTTCTTTGCCATAGCTTTCACCTCGGTTCTATTGTAGCATAAAAGAAACCGTTCGTGTGGATTTCGGAACGAACGGTCAAAATACGGAACGAGTTGTTTCAGTTGACAATGGATAATTAATAATTGACAATTATGGTATCGCCTGCGGCGATCAATTTTAAATCTGTCTGCGTCAGCAGACACCACAATTGTCCATTGTCAATTATCAATTGACTTTGCTGATTTTACAATACTTGTGAGAATTTTAAGAAGTTCCTTGCAATCGGTTATGATGCTTTGAAACTGTTGATTGCTGATATAATCAGTTTCATGTAATAATTCAAGCCAATATTCTGTTTCTCCTGCCTCTTTCAAAGCAATACTCATTTTGCTGATAAAATCTGCTCTGCTCTGTGCGTTGACAGCTTCCTTTACATTTGCTCCAACACTTGTACCACTGCGTAAAACCTGTTTCGACAAAACAAACTCTTTCTTTTCGTTCGCTAAAAACTTGTACAGATTGATTATCCTTATTGCAAATTTCTTGCTTTTTTCTAAAATAACGTTCTGATTCATAAAATCTCCTTTTATAATCCGTCCGACGAAGTCGGACACCAAAATTGTCAATTGTCAATTATCCATTGTCAATTGGAATCATCAGCTCCGTGGCAAACACACCCTCCTCATACTGACGGTTCACATAGCCGCCGTACTTCTTTGCAATGCGGTCGATGCGGAACAGTCCGAAGCCGTGGCTGCCCTGTTTATCGGAACAGAAAATGCCGTTTCTGCGCTTGACTTCACCGGCGGAATTCTGCACGGAGAGATAGAACTGCCCCTTGAATTTGTGGATGTACACACGCATGAATCTGTCATCCACGGGCAGCTTTTCGCAAGCCTCCACTGCATTGTCAAGGAGATTGCCCAGCACGGAACACAGCTCCACATCTGTCATGGGCGTGCCTTGTGGGATATGTGCCTTAACAGACAGGCGGATGTGCTTTTGTTCTGCCACGGACAGCTTACTGTTCAGCACTGCATCTGCCATGACGTTGCCCGTCTTGATAGAGGTATCCGCCATGGTGAGGTCATCGGCGAGATTGTCGAGATACTGCCCCAGCTCCGAATGATCATCGGACTCCAGACGATTTTTCATGTTCTGGATGTGGTTTCGATAGTCATGCCGCCACTCCTGCATCTGATGGTACATATTCTGAATTTCGGCAGTTTGCTTGGCAATTAGATCACTCTGGAATCGTGCAATACGCTTGTCCACAATGTGGAAGATGATCGCACGGATTCCGAAAAATGCGGCGAGTCCAAGCAGGAGTATGCCGAGTATTATGAGGATGATCCATAATGTTTTCATGACAGCTTCTCCTTGTAATAGGTAATAAACGCCCGATTTACGCTCTCGTAGAGCCTCCGTGACAGCGGCAGTTCCTGTCCGTTGTCCATGGTGACCGTTGTTTTGCTGATGCTGCGGATATACCGCAGGTGAATGAGATAGGAACGGTGGCACGGTATAAAATCACTGCTCAGTTCTTTCGTGAGCTTGCTGATTCCGGCGGTGCAGACGAGCATTCTGCCGTCGGACAAGTGCAGATGTGTTTTCTTGCCCATGGCTTCACAGTAGAGGATAGAATCCTCCGAAACACGGACAGTACCATCCTCACAGGGCAGGAGAAGCTGCGGAGAAGTCTGACATTTTGCGATATATCTGTCCAAGACCTCAAACAGCTTTTCTTTCTTCACGGGCTTGAGGAGATAGTGGAGTGCTTCCACATCGTAGCCGCCCAACATATACTCCGAAAAACCGGTGACAAAGACGATGGGCAGCAGATCACCCTTGGCACGGAGATTTTTTGCAAGCTCCATGCCGTTGATTCCGGTCATTTCAATGTCCAGCAAAAGCAGATCGCAGGCATTTGATTCATAATCGAACAGAAACTGCTCGGCACTGCCGTATTCATGGGTTTCAATTTCTATGTTGTTGTTTGCACTCCATTCGTGGAGGAGTGTTTTCATCTGCGAGATCTGCTGTGATTCGTCGTCACAGAGGGAGATTCTGAGCGGCATGGGTTCACCTCATTGTAGTTTTATTATCCCTATTTTATCACATACATCAGGTTTTTTCAATGCCGTTATGAGTCCGACGCTGCAGCACAACAGCTGCTTTTATGATTTTACCCTATTGACAAGATGTGTCTTGCTTGTTATAATAGGTGTAACAACTGTAACATCGAAACAAGTGTTACATCAAGAGGTGAACTATATGGCAACCGTTAAGACCGAACTTGAAAAACGTGATCTGCAGCGAATGTCCAACGCAGAGTCAAACAAAATAACAAGAGAATGTTTGCAGACGGCACTTATTTATCTTATGGCTGAAAAGCCTCTTGATAAAATCTCTGTTACCGAGCTTGTAAAGCGTTCAGGTGTATCAAGAACAGCATTTTACAGAAATTATACTACAAAGGAAAGTATTCTTGATGATTTGGTGAAAGACATAGTTGACAGAGTGACAAAAGCCTTGAGAAATGATGAGATTTTTTCAAGTCCAAAGCGTGTATATCAGAATTTTTTCGAGGAAATCAAGGCGCATCATAAAAGCGTTATGCTGCTCTACCGTTCTGATCTGCTGAATATTATTATCGGAGATATAGTAAAAACATATAAGGAACAGCTTGACAGCACTGACGAAAAAATGAAATATATTTTCGCTGCGATTTCGGGAGCACATATCGGCGTAATGACAAGATGGCTTGAAAACAATATGGCGGAAAGTTCCGAGTATATGGCGGAGATAGCTGCAGATATACAGAAACGGCTTACTGCCGGGCTTGTGATAAATAATGCAGAACAATAGATGCGTTATGAAGCTTGAATTGAAAAGGCTGAAAGCTGCCCGGCATTTTCAGCTATCATTATTGCAGCGTCATTTCCTGCCTCTTGCCTCATGATGTCTGACGGTAACTGGGACGGCTCTCAGGCACATACGGACGAGTACCTTGCGGCTGCACCGGAAAGTGCGAAAATCTATGCGTCGCTGAGCTGTAATTTTATTGTAATCTGAAAGGAAGTATTCTGATGGTGGATAATTATAATTTTGAGGATAATAAGTCGGATGATATTTTTATAGAAAACTTTCTCACACGCGATGCCGTTTTTTCTCCCGATTCCAAACTTAATCGGTATCATAAGCTGATGGCTTACTATCGCTGTGCCATTATGGAGATCGAAACAAAGTTCAATGTGCTGAACGAGGAGTTTTCAATACAATATGACAGAAATCCTATAAACGGAATCAAAAGCCGCCTGAAAAATCCAGTCAGTATCAAAGAAAAGTTGGAAAGATCAGGGCTTCCGATGACGTTAACCGCTGTCGAGGAAAATCTTAACGATATCGCAGGAGTGCGTATCATTTGTACCTTTGAAGATGATGTCTATATGCTTGCTGATGCATTTTTGAAACAGGATGACATCACTCTGGTCTCAAAAAAGGATTATATTGCCAACCCTAAACCCAATGGTTATCGCAGCCTGCACCTGATTGTCAAGGTTCCGATTTTTCTTGCACAGGAGAAACGTATTATGAAGGTTGAGATACAGTTCAGGACGATTGCAATGGACTCATGGGCAAGCCTTGAGCATCAGCTCCGATATAAGAAAAATGCAGGATTCACTGACGAAATGGCACAGGAGCTGTTACACTGTGCAGATCTCAGTGCCGAGCTCGACAGCCGTATGGACAGGCTTCGGGCGTTAGTGCAGAATTCCAGATCAAACAATACTGAAGAGGTGTAATATTATGAAAAACTTGAAATTCAACATCAACGGAATCTTACTCAGCGTTTTTGAAATTACCGTAGGTATACTGCTGCTCATTAACCCGATTTCATTTACATCGGGAATTATCTGTGTATTCGGAATTGCGCTTGTTGTTTTAGGAATTGTATCCGTAATCAGGTATTTCAAAAGCAAGCCAGAGGAAGCGGCAGTCGGACGGGAATTATCCAAGGGTATTATCGCAGCTGCTGCAGGTGTTTTTTGTATAGTAAAAACAGAATGGCTTATCACAATTTTTCCGCTGCTTACCATAGCATACGGTATGATAATACTTCTTGCGGGAATATCGAAAATTCAGTGGACGGTAGATATGCTCAGATTAAAGAGAAAGAGATGGTTTTTGCCTGCTATCGGTGCGCTTTTCTCCATTATCTGTGCGATAATTATACTTAACAATCCATTTGCTTCAACTACTGTGCTTTGGATTTTTACAGGCATAGCTCTTATCATTGAAGCAATTTTCAGTATCGTTATTATTATCATCAACGGATTGACCGAAAGCGAGAAGAACGTGCAGGACGAGAAGAACGTACAGGAATAAATCAGATATAAATGATGTCGGTGCTGTTTTCGGGACAGCTCCTGCCAGAGTATTGACACCTTGTCTGCTGTCTGCTATAATAAATCTACGGGAATTAACTTCACCATTGCGGTACTGCCGTTAGATTCCGGCAGAGAGCCATGCAGATCCGGTTCCCGTGTAACGTCAGAGTTACCCTGAGTAATTCTGCCATAATTTTGAATTTGAATTTAAGGAGATTGTTGTTTGAAGAAAAATAACAGACCTGAGATTGCAGCGTAAACGGGAGGTTTGCGAATACATTCTCACACAAACCTCCCGTGTTTAGTCAGCAATTTTCAGGAGGAAAAATAATGAATAAAAATGACTATATTATCCGTTTGGAAACAGAAAACGATTATCGTGAAGTAGAAAATCTTGCCCGTGAAGCATTCTGGAATTTAAGCGTTCCCGGCTGCGATGAGCATTACTTTATCCATGTAATGAGAAGTCACGAGGCTTTTGTGCGGGAGCTTGGCTTTGTCCTTGAAGCTGATGAGAAAATTATCGGAAGCATCATGTATACAAAGGCGAAGCTCGCAGATGAAAACGGCACGGAAAAGCCGATACTTTCCATGGGTCCGCTCTGTATTCATCCTGATTATCAGCGAAAGGGATACAGCAAGGTTCTGCTTGAACATACCTTTAAAAAAGCCATGGAGCTTGGATATGACACCGTTGTAAATTTCGGCAATCCTGACAATTATGTTGCCCGGGGATACAAAAGCTGTAAAAAGTACAATGTGTGTTTTGAAGGCGATGTTTTCCCTGCGGCACTGCTTGTAAAGGTTCTGAAAGACGGTGCTCTCGACGGCAGAAAGTGGTTTTATCATCCGAATAATGCTGATGAGCCTTGCGGTGATACCGAAGCTGTCGCAGAATTTGACAAGCTTTTTCCGCCGAAAGAGAAAGCATGGCAGCCAAGTCAGGAGGAATTCTACATCCACAGTCATTATGTGATTAACTGGTAACCAATATTTAAAAGCCGATGAGTTTGCCGCTCATCGGCTTTTGTATTGATACATATTAAATACTGCGCCTTATTTTCATCGCTTATAACTTATTATCAGGTCTAAGCTCCGGATTACAGTTACTGAGGCTTTCTGAGAATGAGACAATTCAGCGCAACAAGGTCAGCGATTTTGTAGATATTCTCGCCGGAAGTAATGCTTTTCCTCATAAGCACGAGGTCGAGCGAATTAATAAAGCCGCTGCCGTCGAGGTCGTAGTCGGGAGCGGAGCTTTCATCACTGGAAGCATAACCGTAAAAAGCAAGCTCGTTGAGGTCGCCGCCTTGCTTGACGATTTTTACTCTGTCCGTGGGAGCGGAGTCAGATATGAGCGTAATATCACGGTACATATAGCCGCCGAGACCGCTTGACCAGATAAGCTCGTCCGTATATGCGTTGTAGACGGAGATATTGCCCGTACCGTAGGTATCGTACACTGCGAAGCCTGTGAATGAATATGTCGTATCAAAATCAGCGTAGCAGGTGATATTTGAAGCATTGACGTTAGTCTGAGGAGAGCTGAGCTCCGATGTATCGCCGTAGATAACAGGGGGCATGGTATCAGGCTCGTCGAACATTCTGTAGAACTGGTTGAGCGTTGAATCCGACGGAGAAGCGTCAAGATTGCAGATTTCAGTACTTCTGTCCTCAGAGAGACAGATGCTCTGAGGTTTTATCATATTGGATTTTCCGTTGATGATTTCCTTTTCATTCGAGGAAAGAGTGATAAACACGGGAGTTTCCGAAACATCCACTGTAACTGCGGAATCCGAGATCTCCAGTTTGCTCACAGTGCCCTCAGCGATATCGGATGGAACCGTGAGATATGCGTGATCAGCATTATCTGCGGAAAGAGCATATCCGCTGATAGTTTTCCCCGTGCTTGTCGGAGACCATACACATTTGATAGTATCGCCTGTTATTCTGTCCTTGAATTCGTAAATTGAAACCTCTCCGTCGGAGGAATCTCTGACAAAGTCGGCGTTTTCGAGAACAGCTGTCATGCACGAAACATAATACCATGCGAGCTTTTTCTTCCACTCGCCCTTGCCCGTAACAAGACCCGAGTTATAGTAAACGCCCTCGCCCTCGTCACGGAGCTGGAATTTTGTGATACGGTCAACACCTTCCGAAAGAGCGATGAGATTTGTTCTTGCAACACGCTGAGCATATTTGAGCTGATAATCCTCGTTGTCGTGATTATCTATACCATTTGTTTCGCAGTCGCCCATGCTGACTTCATATTCGGAGATCCACAGTTCTGTTCCGGGAGCATTTTCGTCGATCCATGCCTGAATCTCGTTGATTTTGTTTCTGAAATTGCTGTCCTCGGGATTATATGTATCGGGACCGACGTGAACATTGATTATATCCACAGCAAATTTTCCGTCGGAGCGGTTGTAATCGAACCATGTTTTCATAAGCGAGAGATATGTCAGCATTGAATCAGTTGCCACAAGACCTCCCATAGCAAGCTTGAAATCAGGGTCGGCAGTTTTCACGCCTGCATTCGGAATAGTTCCCTCGTGACCGTCATAGTCGGCGGAGCACATTGCAGCGAGTTCATACGGGTCGAAATAATTAGCCTTGCCAGCCCACCCCTTGTTAGGTTCGTTAGAGTTTTCAAGTGCATTGAGCAGTCCAAGACCAACCTTGGCTTCTTGACCGTCAGCGATATTGATGGTGCTCATATCAATGTCGGAATTGCTTCCGTAGCGTGCCGCAACCTGATACATAGCCTGAGCATGAACGCCATAGCTTGCCGGATCGAGCGTATCTGCGCCCTCAGCTGCGGGAATCTCCGGATAATCCTCACTGCCGTAAACTGCGGAGCTTCCTCCCTGAAAACAGGGGATAATATCAATATTCTGATTTTTCATAGCCGTGTAGTAGGAATCCATATCACCCCAGCTGCCCTGAGTAAACTTGACCTTGCCCTGCTCGTCGATAAGCCACGAGAAGTTATGGTATTCACGGACGTTTCCGGCAGCCATAATAGCAGTCATCGGGTCGTCGATAAAAGCATTGAAGCCTACTGCTCCGCCTGCCGTGAGATCGATCTGCTCAGAGGTATTCGGCTTGGGCGCAGTTTTCGCAGTCTGCTCATCGGAAAGCTCTGAAACCTTGTAACCGTAGATCGCAAGCTCGCTGACTCCGCTGTCGGTGTAATCGGAGGAGAAGTGAAGGTATCTTGTCGGCTGAGGATCATCAAACTTGACGGAACGCCAGCTGTTGTAATAATCCATCGTCATCGTAAGGATATTATTCCAGCTGAACGGCTCTCCGTCTGAAACAGTCCATGAGGGAGTACCGTTGGTGTCGAGGAAGCAGATTCCTGTGATAACATAGTTTGCGCCGAAATCAATGTAAAATGAGGGACTGCCGTAATCAGCCTGCATATTGGGCTGCCAGTTGGTTCGTGAGGTTTCCTCCCACAGAGCTGAATCCACGTTCGTGTTGTCGGGCGATTCAGGAACCTTATCCTGATCGTCAAAGAGAGTGTTTGCGTCACGCAGATAAGACGCTCCGAGCTGAGAAAGATTCTCGTCAAACACGCTGAATTGAGATACATCCAGAAGTACCGGAGTGTATTCAGTTTCAGCTGATACCGGAAAATCCGGAACAAACGAGGAGGAAAGAGCTGCTGCGGAAAGTGCAGCAATGATTTTTCTTACAGTTTTCATATTTCTCCTTTCTGCTGTAAAGCACTGTCAGTTTATATATCAATTCTAGCACTATTCCACAAAAAAGTCAATGACTGTAGTCAGATAAATTGTTGTTTGCAAAGGAGTGCGAGCTGTGATATAATAATACAAATGATTATGAAAGGGCTGATTTTATGGGTTTGAATCACATTTACTGCGGAGACGGCAAAGGCAAGACAACGGCAGCTCTGGGGCTTGCAATAAGAGCTGCCGGTGCAGGAATAAAGGTTCACATCATACAGTTTCTCAAAGGCACTGAC
>JAFTPG010000077.1 GCA_017463375.1 Ruminococcus sp.
ACCCTTTTGAAAAAGGGTTCTCCTAACCGTCGCCTGTCCCCTCTGTCAGCTTCGCTGACATCTCCCCACACTGTGGGGAGTCATCCTCAAACTCCTTTCCTAAAACTTTCAGTTTTAAATTTCAGCCCCATAGGGTACACATTAGAAAAAATACTTGATTTTTCAGTTGTTCTTGATGTGTACCCTATGGGGCTGAAATTTAGATTAAAAGTCTTTGGAAGGGGGTTCGGGGGAGAACCTTTCTTCAGAAAGGTTTCACCCGATTAATACATGTAATACTTCTATATGGACAGTTGCCTTATGCCGTCTTTTTTTATTTTTTCTTATTCATCGTACGCTTCACGATAGCTTTCAGGCGCTCGCACGTCTCCAGAGGGAATTCCGTGATGAACGTCACCGCCTGACTGTGAGCCTCCTCCGGCGGGAGCTTCAGGAAGTTCCGGAAGAATATGTAAACCTCGTTGAAAACTCCGAAAATCTCCGCAGCCGCAGCCTTGCCTTTTTCGGTAAGCTCGACGCTGTTGCAGAAATCCTCGTACACCAGTCCCGAAGCTGCAAGACATTTGAGCATCTTGCTTACGCTCGGACGGGAAACTCCCAGATGACGGGAAATACTCACGCATCTCACCGTCTCGCTCGTATCGAGAAGCTCCTTAATAGCAATAAGATATTTGATTTGTCCTGCACAGCGATCCATAGCCTACTCCTCCCTGCGGAATTATTTGTCGGAATCAATCAGATGCCAGTAGCCCTTGAGGTATACAAGTCCCGAAATGATCGTGAGAGCCACAGAAATCCATATAAGAACGGAAATCACGATATCAGCGATATTCTGAATGCCCTGTGAGATACCAAAGCTGAAATCGTACAGAATAGTCAGCCACAGCATGATTACCACGATAGTAACCATAGTAAATGCGGTCTTGAGCTTACCCCAGATACCTGCTGCAACAACGATTCCGCTGTCTGCCGCAAGGAGTCTGAGACCCGAAACCATAAATTCTCTTGCGATGATGATAACCAGCGGAACTGCGCTCATGCTGACCTCGGGAATCTCCGCAAAAACGCAGAGAGCCGAAATGACAAGAACCTTATCCGCAAGCGGGTCGAGGAACTTTCCGAAATTGGTAACAAGATGATTTTTTCTTGCAATGTGACCGTCCAGAGCGTCGGTAATTGACGCAGCAGCGAAAATTATCAGCGCTATTCCGTAATGGAACGGCACGTCGATGTACATGAACAGCATAAAAAACGGTATGAGACAAACTCGGATGAGCGTCAGCTTATTCGGCAGATTCATTATAAAATCACCTCTCCAATCAGGTCATAGTCAAGTGTATCGGTAATCTTGATAGTAACAAAATCTCCCATATTAAGGGGTTTATCCGACGAGAAGAACACCTTTCCGTCGATATCAGGAGCGTCGTACTCGGTACGTCCGAAGTAGCATTCACCGAAGCGGTCGAAGCCCTCGACAACCGCAGTCAGCTCCCTGCCGAGAAGCTTCTCGTTGTTCTGAGCGCTTATGAGCATCTGCTGCTCCATGATGATATCAGCACGGTGAGCGGCAGTTTCCTCGTCGATCTGATTCTCAAAATCGTAAGCCTTAGTGCCCTCCTCACGGGAATAGGCAAAGCAGCCGAGCTTATCGAAGCGGACTCTCTGAACGAACTCAGCAAGACGATTGAACTGCTCCTCTGTTTCTCCGGGGAATCCCGTAATGAGAGTAGTACGAAGTGTAATTCCCGGAACTCTTTCACGGATTTTCGCAAAGAGAGCCTCGAGCTGCTTTTCATCTCCCCAGCGGTTCATGCGGCTGAGAATATCACCGTCGCAGTGCTGAATCGGGATATCGAGGTACTTGACGATTTTCTCCTCATTAGCAATTGTATCCAGAAGCTCGTCGGTTATGCGCTCGGGATAGCAGTAAAGAACACGGATCCAGCGGATTCCGTCGATTTCTGCGATTTTTTTCAGAAGCTCAGGCAGCTTTGATTCTCCGTAGATATCCTCGCCGTAGCGAGTGGAGTCCTGAGCGATCACAACTACCTCAGTAACGCCGTTATCTGCGAGCCACTGAGCCTCTTTGAGAACGTCCTCCATGGGAACGCTGCGGAACTTTCCTCTTATCATCGGAATAGCGCAGTAGGTACAGCAGTTGCTGCAGCCCTCAGCGATTTTGAGGTAAGCGAAAAACGGCAGAGTAGAGATTATTCTGTCGCCCGTAAGCTCAGCGTCGAGCTTGGGAGCGAAGTTGACGTATCTTTCATTTGCAAGAACGTGGTCGAGGACATCAACGATATCCTTATTGTTGCCGATTCCCACAACAGCGTCAGCCTCAGGGAAAAGCTCGGCAGCCTCCTCACGGTAGCGCTCGGTGAGACAACCTGTGATAATGATTTTTTTAAGAGTGCCGTCGTTTTTGAGCTTTCCAAGCTCAATGATAGTCTCGATGGCTTCCTCCTTGGCGGACTGGATAAATCCGCAGGTGTTGACCACAGCCACATCGGCAAGACCCGGCTCTGTAACGAGCTGATAGCCCTTCTTGCGGAGCTTTGCAAGCATTCTCTCCGAGTCAACAAGATTTTTCGAGCATCCCAGCGATACCATTCCAACCTTAATAGGCATTATATATCCTCCTGTGAGTCATAGGCGTTTTCAAAATATTCCCTGACGGCGCAGCCGACTTCAGAGAAGCCGTAGCCGTAACGGACGAGAGCGCTTTTGACCTTTTCTATAGATTTTATATCAGTTTCGTCCGCAAGCAGACGGCTGTATTTTGTTTCAAGCAGATAAGCAAGATTTTCTGCGGTGCAGTGTCTGTACTCCTCGAGAGCGTCCTCAGCGGTAAAGCGGTCGATACCCTTTGCGAGCAGCTCACGTTTAGCCCTGATGAGCCCGAAGCGTTTTACCTCGACAAGCTTCCGTGCGAGCTTTTCTGCATAGCGAACATCGTTGATGACTCCGATTTCGGTGAGCTTTTTCATGACCGCAAAGCACAGCTCCTCGTTTTTGTAGGTCTGGACGAGCTTTCCGAACATCTCCTTATAGGAGTAGTCACGGTAGTCCAGAAGATACAGCGCACGCTGAAAGGCACGGCGGTAGTTCGAGGCATAGACGATTTTTCTCAGCTCCGCACGTTCGAGCTGAGTTCCCGTACGCAGACCGAAGTCGGCGATAATATCGGCATGCAGGTAGAGCTTTCTGCTGTCATCAAGCTCAACCTCATAAACCGCACCCTTATACTGCTTTAATGAAGTTATCTCCATGAAGCTTACTCCTCAGCGGGAGTGAACTCCTCGAAATCCTCCTCGATATCGGCGAGGATATCGTCGGTATTAATATCAGCTCCTCCGTCGGACAGCTCAGCCGCATTTTCTGCCGCCTCCTTTGCCGCCTCGTCGAGTTTATCCTTTTTGCTCTTTTTGGGAGCATTGAGCATCTCGTCCTTATGCTCGAGGATCTTAGCTTCAATTTCCTTCATAAGCTCGGGGTCGTTCTTGAGGATTTCCTTTACGTTGTCACGTCCCTGACCGAGCTTCTGGTCATTGTAGCTGAACCACGAACCGCCCTTCTTGATGACTCCGAGGTCGCAGGCAAGGTCGAGAACCTCGCCTGTACGGGAGATACCCATACCGTACATGATATCGAATTCGCACTCCTTGAACGGGGGAGCAACCTTGTTCTTCACGACCTTGCATCGTGTTCTCGAGCCGACAACATCAGTACCGTTCTTGATAGTCTCGCCCTTTCTTACCTCGATACGGACGGAAGCATAGAATTTCAGGGCACGTCCGCCGGGAGTAGTCTCGGGGTTGCCGTACATAACTCCGATTTTCTCACGGATCTGGTTGATGAAGATAGCCACGCAGTTTGACTTTGAGATAGCGGCAGTAAGCTTTCTCATAGCCTGCGACATGAGACGGGCGAGCTGACCCACATGGTTATCGCCCATTTCTCCGTCGATTTCGGCACGGGTAGTCATAGCAGCGATAGAGTCGAGTACGATAACGTCGATAGCACCCGAGCGAATGAGAGCCTCAGCGATTTCGAGAGCCTGTTCACCGCTGTCGGGCTGAGAAACGAGAAGATTGTCGATATTTACTCCGAGAGCCTGAGCATAAACGGGGTCTAGAGCGTGTTCAACGTCCACGAAAGCGACCTCGCCGCCCATTTTCTGAGCCTCGGCAATAATCTGGAGCGCAACGGTAGTCTTACCCGAGCTTTCGGGACCATAGATTTCAACGATTCTTCCTCTCGGAACGCCGCCGATACCCAGAGCCATGTCAAGAGTCATAGAGCCTGTGGGGATAGCGTCAACGTTGAGCGTCTTAGTCTGTCCCAGACGCATTACAGCGCCTGCGCCGTATTTTTTCTCAATCTGCTTGAGAGCGCCTTCAAGAGCGCTTTTCTTGTCTGCTTCTGCTGTAACTCTTACAACAGCGGCTTTTTTTGCAAGTTCCTTCTTAGCCATTGTGCATTTCCTCCGTAATTTTTCTGCCGGCAGCTGTTCTTATGATACCTGCGGTATCCTGCCTGAGCTGTATATTATCAAATCCGTTTTCCTTTAAAATAGAGCTGACCGCCTCGTCCTGATTCAGCCCAAACTCATAAGCGATAAAGCCTCCGTCTCTGAGAGAATTCCTCCACAGCGGAGTTATTGTTCTATAGAAATCCAGTCCGTCGCCGCCTCCCATGAGAGCCATCTGCGGCTCATGCGAGACCTCGGTCTGGAGCATTGTCATGTCCTTTCCCGTAAGGTAGGGCGGATTGCTGACTATTATATCAAGACCGCAAAGTCCTGCGGCAGTCTGTCCGCTGAGGACATCTCCGCCGATTATATTTATATGCACCTCATTAAGACGGGCATTCTCCCTGAGATAGGGCAGAGCCTTTTCCGAAAGCTCGACAGCGTAAATCTCAGCGTCGGGAAGCTCCTTTTTGAGCGTAACTGCGATACAGCCGCTTCCGCTGCAAAGGTCTGCAATTCTCGGAGCTTTGAGCTGATTTTCACGGCAGATATCAAGCACCTGTTCCACGAGAGTCTCAGTATCAGGACGGGGAATCAGAACTCCCTCGCCGACCCTGAACGTATAGCCGTAGAACTCCCATTCTCCGAGAATATACTGAAGCGGATATCCCTGAGCACGCTTTTCAACCATTTCCCGGACCTGATTCATGACGTTTTCGGGAGCCGCCGCCGTGGAATTGGTCAGAATTGACGGCAGACGCGTACCGAAAGCCTGTTCCATGATGCACTGAGCGTCGAAGCGGTATGTATCAATTCCTGCGTTTTCGAGAATCGCCTTTACATTGGTATAAAGCTCGCCTATGCTTACCATTTGTCCTCTTCCTTGTCCTCGGGAATGCACGGCTTGAGAGCCTCGATTGCGACCTCGATCATGCTGTCGTCAGGCTCACGGGTGGTAATTCTCTGCATTGCAAGTCCCGGAGCTGAGAGGATCTTCGTGAAGAGGTTGTCGTGATTTCCCGCAAGACGGATGAACTCGTAAGAGATTCCCACAACAAGCGGAAGCGTAACAAGGCTTATAAGAGATCGCTGCCACCAGAGCATATCCTTGGGGACAAAGCACATTGCGAAAATGCTGACGATAAGTACGATAAAGATGAAGCTTGTTCCGCATCTCTTGTGGAAACGGGTCTGCTTGCGGACATTCTCGATTGTCAGCGGAAGCTGAGCCTCGTGGCAGGCAATGGTTTTGTGCTCAGCGCCGTGATATCCGTACTGACGGCGGATATCTTTCATAAGGGCGGTAAGAGCCATGTAGGCTACGAAAATAGCAATTTTCACGATTCCCTCTGCCGCAGAACGAACGATTCCCGACTGTGTGAGGAAGTCGAACTGATTAACGACGAATTTCGGCAGAAGAATAAAAAGTCCCACTGCAAGGGCAAGTCCGAGAACCATTCCTATCGTCATGCAGATATTGAAGAACATTGAGCCTTCCTCTTCCTCAGCCTTTTCCTCCTCGGTCATCTGCTTTTCGGCGGACTTCATCATGTACTTATATCCCTTTTTCATTGAGAGCACGAAGTTCACGCAGCCTCGCACGATAGGAGTTTTCTTGTACCACGGAGCTTTTTTTCCGTTATTTTCCTCCCATGTTTCGAGGTCGATCGTGCCGTCGGGGAGTCGGCAAGCCATGGCTCCCGTAGTCGGACCGAGCATCATGATTCCCTCAATGAGCGCCTGTCCGCCGATTTTTGATTTGAATTTTTCCTGTGAATTTGTTTTGTTACTGCTCATTTTAACTCCAATCTCCGGGGGAATTCTCCCGATTAATTTATCCGTTATGTATTGCCATAGAGGGGTATCTGTAATACCTTGCCACAACTAAAAATTTACATCAGAACGTTGTTTTTGTAGGGGCGGATATTATCCGCCCGATAAACAAATACAGACCGTCCGTCACACGAGGCTCCGCCCGTGTGACTGCTTTAGGCTGGCGCATCGACCTGCGGTCGATAGGGGCTTCTCGCCCCTGCAACCCCCGACCGCCTTTCTGAAGAAAGGCAGCGCCAAAGACTTTATGTTTTTTGCCCTAGCTCTCTGTTGACGGCAGAGTAATAATAACCGTAGTACCCTCGCCCTCACGGCTTCTGATATCGAGCGTTCCGCCGTGCATCTGAACGATTTCGTCAGCCACGGCAAGACCGATTCCCGAACCTCTGCGGGTATGGTTCGCCTTATAGAACTTCACCTTTACCTTGAGAAGATCGGACTCCTTGATTCCGCAGCCCGTATCGACGACGGTAACTCTGATATTGCCGCCTGACTCCTCCGCCGTAATCGTAACCGTGTCGCCGGGAGAGGAATACTTCACAGCGTTGTCGATAATATTTATGAAAACCTGACGCAGCCTGTTCTTGTCACCATAGACAATAGGCAGCATTTCCGGGTCATTGTAGATGATTTTTATACTTTCACGGCGAGCCTTGTCGCTGTAAATTAGCACAGCGTCGCCAAGCTCGGCAAGGATATCCATATTCTCCTTCTGGAGGGTGAATCGTCCGTTCTGCATACGGGAGAAGTCAAGAAGCTCCTCAACCATCTGAGAGAGACGCTCCGTTTCGTTTACAATGACTCCGACTCCTTTTTTCATGGTATCGGGATTACTGTCGCTGTCGAGCATAAGCGTTTCCGCCCAGCCCTTTATAGCTGTGAGAGGAGTTCTCAGCTCATGCGAAACCGAGGAGATAAACTCATTTTTCATAGCCTCAGCCGTTGAAAGCTCGTCAGCCATATGATTGATAGCCGTACAAAGCTCACCGATTTCATCGTCGCTGTTATTTTGTATTCGCACCGAGAAGTCTCCCATAGCAAATTTCCTTGCGATAGAGCTTATCTGCCGTATCGGGCGAACGATAGAACCTGCGAAATAGACTCCCGTAGCGATAATAATCAGCAGAACCAGCAGAGATATGACTGTTACGGCAGCGACGTAGGTATATATCGTGTTGTCGATTTCTGTCAGCGAGGTTACCATTCTCACCGAGCTGTATTCGCTGTTTATAGACGTTATCGGTACAGATATGGCAAGTATCTTCTCACCGCTGGGCATTTTGCCGATATAGGAAGCCTCTTTGCCCGAGCTGACAGCCTCCTCATAATCGGGCATCAGCATATCGTCATCGGGAGAAAAGCCCGACGAGGTCAGCACTACTCTGCCTTTTGAGTTTATAGCCATAAGCTCGATTTTGTCCTTTTCGTTGAACGTTTCGAGCATATTTCTCATCTCGGCGGAGAAATTAGCTGCATTGTCCTGAGCGTGAATGCTCAGAACGCTTGTAACTGCGTTGATCTTGGACGCAAGATACTGCTTTGCCGAGCCGTAGTAATAATTCTGCACAGAATAGATAAACGCCATTTCGATGACCACCATAATCAGAAATATTACTCCGAGATTATTATAGATCCAGCGTCTGGTAATACTTTTCTTCGCCATATTACTGCATATCGTTCCATTTGTAGCCGTAACCCCAGATCGTGATGATATACTTGGGACTGGACGGCTCTTCTTCTATTTTCATGCGGATTCTTCTTATATTCACATCGACGATCTTGTCGTCGCCGTAGTAGCTCTCGCCCCATATATGGTTGAGGATGCTTGCCCTGTCGAGAGCGGTATTCTTATTGTTCATGAAGTACTCAAGAATCTGATACTCCACCTGAGTAAGCTCGATAGGCTTGCCGTTTTTGGTAACGGTTCTGCTCTTGAGGTTCAGCACGAACGGCGGAGACTCAATAACGGACTGCTTTTCTGTTTTGATAAAGCTCATACAGACTCTGCGATAGATAGCGTCCACACGGGCGGTAAGCTCCGACGGAGAGAACGGCTTGGTGATATAGTCGTCCGCACCGATCATAAGACCGCTTACCTTATCCATTTCCTGAGTTCTTGCAGTCAGCATAATTATACCGACTGTAGAGCTTTTCTCACGGATCTTCTTGCAGACCGTAAAGCCGTCGATACCGGGCATCATGATATCGAGCAGTACGATATCGAAATTTCCGTGCTCACTGTCGAAGGTTTCCAGCGCAGCCTCTCCGCAGTTCACATCGACCACGTCATAGCCGGCACGCTTGAGGTTTATCACGACAAATTCTCTTATTGTGTCCTCGTCCTCGCACACAAGTATACGTTTCATGCTGTGTCACTCCTTTTGAAACATCCGTATTTTGCAGAATTATATAAAATGAAATTGGTAATGTATCGTGTAGTGGCGCATTCCGTGCGCCCTCAGCAGCTGTACAGCCTTATCGGGTACAAATCCGGATGTTTTATTTTATTCTGTGTAGGGGCGCTCATTGGGCGCCCTTTCCTGATTGTAACTTCGATTTTACTTTTTCAGCTTAAAGTACACCGCCATATCTGCCGCCGACAGGCTGAGTCCGTCCTCCGCATCGGAAGCCGGAATATACGCAAGATAGGACGATTCACCCTTGGTACTCAGCAGCATATATCCTGCCGAGATTCTGTCCTCTCTTGTTACGGAGTCCTCAGCGCAGCAGATACGCAGAAGCTCTCTGCCGATCTGATTATTCTCATAAGCGCAGAAAACGATTTCGTCGTTGATTGCATCACGCTTCACGGTGACCTTTTTGTGCCATTTATCGGGGAATATAAAGGTATACCCGTCGTTAATGCTGAAATAGGAGGAATACTTCTGCTTCAGCTTATTTTCGTCATTTATAAAGAGCAGATTCGTAAGCTTCATCTGCTCGCTTTCGGAGACCTCCTCATAGCCGGGAGAAATAGTCTGCACAGGAATTTCAAGGATTCCGTCGCCGTCCGCGTCGTAGGAGCTGAAGCCCGAGGGTCTGACCGTGGAGAGACTCTCCTCAGGATTTGCGAAAACCTTATTCAGACCGCTCTCATCCATATAGACAATATCAGTCTGAATCAGACCTGTTCCTGTAACAGCGTCGATATAGAGACCTGTTCTGTCTCCGCCGATTTCGCCGTAGACTATGCTGTCGAAAGCGGTAAAGCTTCCGCTCAGCTCGCAGCTGTACTTGTGATACATACCCTGCTCGTCGAGCTTATAGGATTCCGCCGCCGCAGGGGCGTCCGACGCCGAGCCTGAAAGCAGCAGGAACTCGTTTTCCTCGTCCTTATCGAGGTCAGTGACATCAATGAAGGAATACGACGAAGAGAAGGTTTTCTCTATATTTCCGTCCGAATAATTGTAAATAGAAACCGTTTTTTCAGAACGGTTGATAAGACTGCTTCCGATAATGAGGTTAACACGGCTGTTTGAGCCGAGCTTTGAAATCATTACCTTTTCGATTTCCGAGCCGTCGGCAGGCGTATCGCACACCGAGCGCCATTTTCCGTCGGACTGGTCGAGAATATTTATACGAAGAGTATTTTCCTCGACAGTAAGACCTGTTTTCTCATAGAAAACCACTGCCTCAGAGCCTCCGTCTCCGTCGATATCCTCCACGATAAAAGCGGAGAGGTACGTTCCTGATTTAGGATATTTCAAACTGATCGACGAGCCGGCAGCGTCCGTCAGAGCGCTGTATATCTGTTCCTGCTCGACGCTGAGCTTAGGCGGAGTCATCAGATTGTCGATACTCGTACCGAACGAGCAGCCGCAGAGAAAAGTCATCAGCAGTGCCGCCGCTGCTGATACAGAGATTTTTGCTTTTTTCACAGCGCAGCCGATTCTCCCTTCGCTTTTAATTGGAATCATTAAGTCAGCCTTACTTTTCGGAATAATAATTTGTAGGGGACGGCGTCCCCGACGTCCCTAAGTATACATATTACCAGTGGCGCTCATCGGTCGCCCGTTAGGGACATTGCACATCATGTTCGGGCGGCCAATGACCGCCCCTACATAATATCATTTCAAGCTATTTCGATCCATCGCCGCAGGCGATACAATCAATTCCGAATTTATAATTATCTCTCGTCGATCTTAACGTACTCTCTCTCCGCAGCGATCGCCTTGTACGCAGGACGGATGATTCTTCCGCAGGTGAGGATTTCCTCCATTCTGTGAGCAGACCAGCCAGCCATACGAGCTATTGCAAACAGCGGAGTAAACAAATCCTCAGGAATTCCGAGCATTCTGTAAACGAGTCCCGAATACATATCAACGTTAGCACACATTGTCTTGCCGTTGCCTTTTTCCTGCTTGAAGATCTCAGGAGTAAGACGCTCTATTGTCTCGAGCAGCTTGAATTCAGCTTCGATTTCCTTTCCTGCCGCAAGCTCAAACGCCTTCTTCTTGAGAATAACCGCACGGGGATCGGAAATAGTATATACAGCGTGACCCATTCCGTAGATAAGACCCGAATTATCATTAGCCTCCTTGCGGATGACCTTCCGCATATAGTCAGCAACCTCGCCCTCATCGTTCCAGTTCTTAATGTTAGCCTTGAAGTTGTCGAGCATGTTGATAACCTTGAGGTTAGCTCCTCCGTGACGGGGACCCTTGAGCGAACTGATTGCCGAGGAATAAGCCGAATACGGGTCAGTTCCCGAAGAGGTGAGAACACGGCAGGTAAATGTAGAGTTATTTCCTCCGCCATGCTCAGCCTGGAGCATCAGGAGTCTGTCGAGCATCTGAGCTTCATCCTTGGTATACTGTCTGTCGGGACGAAGCAGCGAAAGAATGGTCTGAGCCGTATTCTCCTCATAGTTTATAGGATGCATGATCATGCTCGCATTATCGTAGCTTCTTCTCTTCACCTGATATGCGCTAGCCATGATAACGGGCATTTTAGCGATAAGACTGATAGCAGTCATCATTTCTGTTTCGATATTCTTTACTTCGCAATTCTCATCGTATGAGTAAAGAGCCAGCACAGAACGTGCAAGCTTATTCATGATATTTTTTGACGGAGCCTTGAGTATCATGTCCTCAAAGAAGTCATTGGGCAGATCTCTCTGAAGCGCAAGATATGTAGTAAAATTCTCGAGCTCCTCTGTGGTCGGGAGCTTTCCGAACAGCAGGAGGTAAACAGTTTCCTCAAAGCCGTAGCGATCCTCTGCCTCAACATTTTCAACCAGATCAGTTATGCTGTAGCCTCTGTAAATCAGCTCGCCGGGAATAGGTTCAACCTCTCCCTCGTTGAGAACATAGCCGTGAACGTTGCATATATTTGTAATACCTGCCACTACACCTGTTCCATCGCTTCGGCGCAGACCTCTTTTAACATGAAACTTGTCATAAAGTCTGGAGTCAATGGCGGTATTTTCCGCAAGGTTCTTGCATAAATCTTTAATGTTAGCACCTAAGTTGAATGCTGGCATTATTATCACTCTCCCTGAAAATATTCACTATTAATTATACACCATATTTTACTCCATGTCAAATACATTTAATGCAATCACCACTCCGCATTCGCTTTGATAAATTGTTGTTTAGCGGGGGTATCCTCGCAATCTATTGAGGGAGACCCTTTTGAAAAAGGGTCATCCCTCAAACTCCCTCCCTAAAACTTTTATTTAAATTTTCCATATAGGGGCATGCCCCTATATGGAAAATTTGAGTTGAAGTCTTTGGAAAGGGGTCTGGGGAAGAAC
>JAFTPG010000078.1 GCA_017463375.1 Ruminococcus sp.
AAACTCCCTCCCTAAAACTTTTATTTAAATTTTCCATATAGGGGGCATGCCCCCTATATGGAAAATTTGAGTTGAAGTCTTTGGAAAGGGGTCTGGGGAAGAACCTTTCTTCAGAAAGGTTTGCCCCAGCAGGTTACGAAAACACTCTCCGCTAAACAACAATTTATACTGTAATAATTCCCGGTGGCTGGCACATAATACATTATAAATCAGGAAAGGGATGATAATATGATCCAGCTTTACACCTCAGACAGCTGCGTATGGTGCAGAAAAATGAAGCAATATCTTAAATCGAAAAACGTTGACTTTGAAGAACTGAATGTCAGCGATGCGAAAAATGCTGAACGAGTTTATTCGCTGAGCGGTCAGAGAGCTATTCCAGTTACTGTGATCGGAAACCGTGTTATTGTCGGATTTGACACGAATGCGGTCGATCATGCACTTGCTGAGGAATAACAAAAACGCCGGTGCCTTGAAAAAGAGCACCGGCTATGTTATTGTAATTCAGATTTGCAGTTATGCTGTCTGAGCTTTAGCGTAGGAAGCCATGATATCAGACGCATCAAGTGCATTTATCTCACCGTCGCCATTGAAATCGCCTAGATTTCTACCTGCTGATTCCTCTGGAGTAATTCGGCTTCCAAAAGCATTTGTCTGATCTTTAGAATCATTTGTCTGATCTTTAGAATAATACTCCAGAACGAGACTTGCATCCAAAGCATTAATAGATCCGTCCATGTTCAGGTCGCCGTCAATTTTGTCGCTGTATAAATAAATAAGAAGCTCAGTTGCGTCAAATACATCAGTTTTATCATTAGCATTGATATCGCCATGCTTCATAATAAACTTGATCTGCTCATCGGAAAAATCGTATATATTCTTGTTACAAGTATACGTACCGTCCTCATTAATAACTAAACTTTTCGTCTGTATACTTGAATAATATTCAAGAAGAATTTCAGAATCATAGTAATCAAATTTTCCGTCGAAATTAAAGTCAGTGGGAATAACACCCTCGTCGAGCATTAAATAGAATAATGCCTGACCATCAAGACCATCAATAGTTCCGTCCTCGTTGACATCTCCGTTAGCTTCGATATTAGCGGCAGTTTCTTCGGTTATTTCGTTCTTAACTGTTTTTTCGTTCCAGCCGATTATGATACCTTCCTCGTCCAGAATAGGATTTTCCTGATAGACATAGCTCTCAAAGCCCAGATATACATACAGTGCAACCATATCGGCTTTATCGACAACTCCGTCGAGGTTCATGTCGTATTTCAGGTCGAGAGCATTTGTGTTCTCGGCTGCGGAAACACAGAACGGAGCCGCTGTAAGACAAATCGCAGCAGCAGAAATGAATGAAAGCATTTTTTTCATAATAATTCCTCCTCAAATTTCGTCTTATTTATATTCATAGCGGAAATTTTATTTCCGTTTTATCCGTAAATTCATCTTCATTAACATTATATCACATTATGTCCAAAAAGTCAATAGACTACAAAAAAAAAAAAAAAACAGTTAACAATCCTGCTGTTTAATCATCAAAACGGCTGTCCGAATCCTTAGCGGCTCTGCATACAGCGGCAGTAAAAACTCCGATCGTTCCTCCGAAAATCGAACCCAGAATAAAACCAAGCATTGTATCAGCTCCTTTCATGTATAGTATGCCCGTTTTCGTGAAATGTTTACCCGGTGATTATGACACGCAAATCAATTTTAAAACTCAAATAATTTATGTATTACGTTATCCGACTGTAGGGGCAGCCCTTGCGGCTGCCCGCAGGTGAATTTTAACGTCACTTCGGTCGACCGCAAGGGTCGACCCTACAGGAATTGTTTGCAATAATACATCATTTTAAAAATTGATTTGCGATGATTATGAACCGTGCCCTTGACAAGTACAGCTCTAAGTGATATAATTCTATCATGTCAACAGTTAAACGTTTAATTGTTACAAATAAGAACAGCTTCATAACGTTTGGAGGTGTAATTCTGGAAAAAACAGAAAACAAAGAAATCGTCGGAATGTTTGAGAATATCCATCTTCTCCGCAAGCTCTTTATCAAACGCAGCACAAGCTCTTCTCCGCTTCATTTCGGACAGGTCGCAATCATGAGAATGCTCGAGCAGCACGAGAACTGCACTCAGGCAGAGCTTGCCGAACAGCTTAACGTAACTCCGGCTTCTGTGGCAACCTCGACCAAGAGACTGCAGAAATCCGGATTTATTACAAAAGAGGTCGATAAGAAAAATCTCAGATGCAAGCGGCTTTCCCTCACCGATAAGGGCAGAGAAACGATTTCGCAGCACTGCGAGATCTTTGAGGAATACGACAAGCTCATTTTCAGCAGCTTCTCAGAGGAGGAAAAGTCCCAGCTTTTCGGCTATCTCGAGCGGATAGTGGCTGAGATGAAGAAGGTCGGCGGCATTGATTTTCAAACAGACAATCCCATGGAGCTTACTATGGTTCTCCGCAGGAATATGGGCACGCTGATTGAAGATTCCGACGAAGAAAAAAACAATCTATAACAGGAGGTCAGAAATGTACAGAAAAATTTTCTCGTATGTGGGTGAGTATAAGAAAAAGGCTATTCTCTCTCCCATTGTCATTATCGGAGAGGTAGCTATGGAGGTTCTCATTCCCACGATTATGGCTATGATTATCGACAACGGCATCAAGCAGAACAAAATCTCCTACGTTGTGGGAATGGGTCTGCTTATGGTAGGCATGGCTGTTGTCTCTCTCTGCTTCGGCGCTCTCGCAGGACGTCTCAGCGCTGTTGCGGCTATGGGATTCGCAAAAAATCTCAGATCAGCTCTCTTCCGCAAGGTTCAGAGCTACTCATTTTCCAACGTGGATAAATTTTCCACAGCGTCACTTGTAACACGTCTCACAACCGACGTCACAAACGCTCAGAACGCTTTCATGATGTTCATCCGAGGAGCTGTCCGTTCGCCGATCATGCTCATCTGTGCAACTATAATGGCAGTGCGAATGAACTCCAGACTTTCGCTTGTATTCCTCGCAGCAATTCCTGTGCTGGGATTTGCTATTTTCTTCATCGTCATCAAGGCTCATCCGAGATTTGAGGCTATGCTCACCAAATATGACGCTATGAACTCCCGTGTTCAGGAAACTCTTATCGGAAGCAGAGTTGTAAAGGCTTTCGTCCGCGAGGACTACGAAAAGGAAAATTTCAGAAAAACTGCCGATAATGTAAGAAAGGCTCAGGTTTTCGCCGAGAAGCTCGTTATTCTCAACGGACCTATTATGCAGTTCTGTATGTATTCCAGCATTATCGCAATCCTCTGGTTCGGCGGAAGCATGGCTATGGACGGAAGCATGGGTACGGGTGAGCTTTCAAGCTTTATCACCTACGTTTCGCAGATACTCATGTCGCTGATGATGCTCTCAATGCTTTTCATGATGTTCGTTATCTCAAGAGCTTCAATGCACCGTATCTATGAGGTTCTCAATGAAGAACCCTCCATTAAGGGAGCAGAAAATGCGGAGATCACAGCTCAGGACGGCTCTGTGCGCTTCGAGAACGTAAGCTTCAGCTACTTTGACGATATGAACAATCTGGCTCTGGAGCACATCGACCTCGACATAAAGTCGGGAGAGACTATCGGTATCATCGGCGGTACAGGCTCGTCAAAGACCTCGCTTGTTCAGCTTATTCCACGTCTCTACGACGCTACGGAAGGCAATGTCTATGTAGGCGGTCACAACGTCAAGGACTATCCGCTTGAAACTCTCAGAAGTCAGGCGGCAATGGTTCTCCAGAAGAATGTCCTCTTCTCGGGAACTATCAGGGATAACCTCCGCTGGGGCGACGAGAACGCTTCCGACGAGGAGATCATCGACGCCTGCAAATCAGCCTGCGCTCACGACTTCATCATGAATTTCCCCGATGGCTACGATACATATCTCGGTCAGGGCGGAGTCAACGTCTCGGGCGGTCAGAAGCAGAGACTCTGTATCGCAAGAGCACTTCTGAAAAAACCAAAGATTATCATTCTCGACGACTCCACAAGCGCAGTCGATACGGCTACCGACAGCAGTATCAGAAAGGCTTTCCGTGAGAAGCTCTCCGAGACCACAACATTTATCATTGCTCAGAGAATTTCCTCCGTCAAGGACGCCGATAGAATCATCGTTATGGACGACGGAAAAATCAGCGATATCGGAACTCATGACGAGCTTCTTGCACGGAACGAAATCTATCAGGAAGTTTACCTCTCACAGCAGAAAGGAGCTGAGGACTAATGCCGCCTAAACAGACAATACCTGCAAAGCCTGCGGATACATTCGGCACGATGAAGCGTATTTTCAGCTATATGTACGGCTTTAAGCTCCATATTATCCTTGTTGCAGTATGCATCGTATTCAGCGCTTCGGCAGGAATCGCAGGAAACTATCTTCTCAAGCCGATCATCGACAATATAGAAAAATCCCTCACTACGGGCGAAAGCCATGTCTCCGAGTTCGTGGGACTGCTCGCACTCATGGGCGGAATCTACGCCATGGGAGCGCTCTCAACGCTGTTCTATCAGAGACTCATGCTCAGGGTTTCCACAACGACTCTTATGAGAATCAGAACAGACCTCTTTGAGAAAATGGAGTCGCTGCCGATAAGATTCTTCGACACTCATACCCACGGTGAGCTTATGAGTCTTTACACCAACGATACCGACGCTATCCGTGAAATGCTCAGCAACAGCGTTGCACAGTTTATTTCCTCGGCAGTCACTATAGTCGGAGTATTTGCTGCAATGGTTATCTACAGCTGGCAGCTCACGATTATTGTGCTCGTAATGCTTTTTATTATCATAAAGCTTATAGGAGCCATCGGCTCACGCAGCGGAAAGGGCTTCAAGGCTCAGCAGCAGGCTCTCGGAGCTGTAAACGGCTATATCGAGGAAATGATCGAGGGTCAGAAGGTCGTCAAGGTTTTCTGCTACGAGGACAACGCCGGCAAGGCTTTCGACGAGCTTAATGAAAAGCTCTGCGAGGCTTCAACAAGAGCCAATACCTTTGCAAATATCCTCATGCCGATCATGAACAATCTCTCCTATCTCCACTACGCCCTGACCGCTATTGCAGGCGGAATCATGGCTGTCAACGGAATGGGAGGAATGACTGTCGGTACTGTTGTTTCGTATCTCCAGTTCACTCGCTCGTTCTCACAGCCGATAACTCAGGTCTCCCAGCAGCTCAACTCCGTTCTTGCGGCTCTCGCAGGAGCTGAGAGAATATTCAGGGTCATTGACGAGACTCCCGAAGCAGACGAGGGCTATGTTACTCTTGTGAATGCGGAAGTTGCTCCCGACGGAACTATCACCGAATCCGAAAAGCGCACAGGAAGATGGGCTTGGAAGCATCCTCACAAGGCTGACGGTACAGTCACCTATACCGAGGTTCGCGGAAATGTCGAGTTCGACAACGTTGTTTTCGGATATGAGCCGAATAAAACGGTTCTCAACGGAATCAGCCTCTACGCAAAGCCGGGTCAGAAAATCGCATTCGTAGGCTCTACGGGCGCAGGAAAAACTACCATCACTAACCTTATCAACCGCTTCTATGACGTTCCCGACGGAAAGATACGCTACGACGGAATCAATATCAACAAGATAAAAAAGGCGGATTTAAGACGCTCGCTGTCGATGGTATTGCAGGATACCCACCTCTTTACCGGAACTGTTATGGAGAATATCCGCTACGGAAAGCTCGACGCAACCGACGAGGAGGTCTATGCTGCGGCAAAGCTCGCCAATGCCGACTACTTCATACGTCACCTTGAGGACGGCTATAATACGATGCTCACCGCCGACGGAGCTAATCTCAGTCAGGGACAGCGTCAGCTCCTTGCCATCGCAAGAGCCGCAGTCGCAGACCCGCCCGTGCTGATTCTCGACGAGGCTACAAGCTCTATCGACACCCGTACCGAGGCTCTCATTGAAAAGGGTATGGACAGTCTCATGGAGGGACGTACCGTTTTCGTTATCGCTCACAGACTCTCGACCGTCCGCAACTCGCAGGCGATCATGGTTCTCGAAAACGGAAAAATCATCGAGCGCGGTAGTCACGACGACCTCATTGCACAAAAGGGCAAATACTACCAGCTTTACACCGGAATGTTCGAGCTGAGTTAAGCCGATTTTTACCAAAAGTTTACCATTCTGTAATATTTTAGCCGTTTTCAACGTTGAGTTTATACAAATATCCCATTTATCAGCGCTCAAATTTGTTCATTTAGCATCTTGAACTTGATGCGAAAATTGTGTATTATAATAGTGAAAGCTTTTGGGGCTGACTACCCTCTCATCAATAAGAATCTTTCTTATTTCAGCCCCGAAAGCAAGTGCATATGAATAGTTTATTTCAGAAAGAGGTTTTATACTATGAAAACTAAAAAGATTTTTGCCTGCCTTCTCGCTTCAGTTATGATGTGCGGTTTCGCTTCTTGCAGCGAAGAAAAGGAAGAAAAGACTTCCGAGGAATCATCCGTTGCTGAAGAGGCTACAGAGGCTGTTACTACAGAGCCTGTAAACGTGGACGCTGTTCAGGCTGAAACTCCTGAGTTTGAAGAGGCTATTGCTGCTGAATCAGGCGACGCTTACCTCGCAATGGTTGACAGCCAGTGGTGGATCCAGTACTGGGGCAAGGTTGACGACGGTTCACCGCTTGCTTATGACGCAGGTGTTGTTCCGATCACAGGCGACGGCGATTATACTGTAAGCGTTAATGCAGATACAAACGGCTTCCGTTTCGATACTACAGGCGACGCTAACGGCGAGTGCATCCCCAGCGGCTGCGGATTTGCTGCTGTAATGGTCAAGGACGGCGTTACTAAGTACCCGAACATGGCTATCGAGATCACAAGCATCAGAGTTAACGGAACTGAGGTTCCTATGACTGCTAAGAACTACACTTCTACAGATGACGGTATCGAAATGCGTGCCAACATCTACAATGAGTGGGTTTCTGAGGTTCCTGAGGACGCTCACGACGCTAACGGCCCTGTAACAGACAATGATACATATAAGGCTCAGATCGTTGATCCTGCTGTATTTGCTGACGGCTGGACTTCAGTAGAGGTTGACTTCACTGTAACAGGTACAGGCGTTTGATTGATTCAACTGAATAAAATTAAAGGGTACACCAATCGGTGTACCCTTTTTGCGTCTGTTATTCCTCAATAATTTTTTTAAGCATCAGAATAACGTCGAATATGTCCAGAGCTCCGTCCTCGTCAACATCAAAGCCAGCCGTCTCGGACTCCGTGAGAATTTCCTTTCCGAGCAGATAAGCCCTGAGCTTAACTGCATCGGCGATTACAAATTCCTGTTCCTCAGCAGGCGGCTCGGTTGTTGTCACGGGAGCTGTTGTTACAGGTTCTGTAGTAGCCGCAGGAGTTACGATCGGAGTATCGTTCATTGCGGCGCTGATCGTATCAGACCAGAGCTTGCCCATAGCCGCATAGCCGACCTCATTCGGATGAACTCCGTCGATCAGACCCTCTTCCATATCAACAACGCTGTTGATGTCGGCAAACTTAACATTCTTGCCCTCTGCCTGCTTTTCGGCAGCGAGTGCCTGAACGCCTGCATTATAAGTATCAACGCACTCAGCAACCATTGCGGTCAGCTCGTCGTTTGCACAGCTTGTATCCATTCCATAGAACCAGCCGTATGCAGTAAGCCAGTCATAGCGTATCTCTGCGTCGATATCCGGAACAGACGCGATAAAGAGCGTATCCGTGCTGTCCATATTTGCAATTATCTCATCTACGAGAGACTCCAGACGCTCGAGAGCAGATGTAGTGCCTGTAATATCGGTCTGACCTGCGACCGGTTCAAGACGAGCGTCAAGAAGGTCGTTCGTGCCGATCTGAAGCAGAATAATATCGGGGTCATATGTCTCCATAACGCTGCCGTTTGCGAACATTGTCTCATAAAGACCGCTTCTGCCGTTGTACTGCTGGATAGCATAACCGCTGTAGCCGCAGTGATTCGGATCGTAGGTGATCGCAGTTCCGTCCCAGTCATAGGCTGCCGAATCGCTCCAGCTGTTTTCGGGGCCTACCATATCATAGCTGATTCCCTCCTGCTGCAAATAGTAGCAGAGGTACTTTCTGTAGCCGTCCTGACTGAAGCTGTAGCCGTGCGTGATCGAGTCGCCTGCACAGAGAATCTTCACTGCTTCAGCTGAGCTTGCCTCGGTCTCAGCGGAAACAGTATTAGTCACAGAAACTGCCGATGCCACCAGCAGTGCACATGACGTCAAGACTGCTGTAATTCTGTTTTTCATTTTTTAAACTCCTTTTAAGTGCTGATATATGTCTAAGCGACAGTTATCGAACCCTCCTGCCAATGGCTGAATGCATAGTCCTGCAAAGCTGCATCCGAAGCAGTATCGAGGAACATATCTCCCTCACGGTAATAGAAGCCGATTTTATACTCAGTTCCGGCTGCGGCATCCTCGGGAATCGTGAACTTATACGTTACGATTTCTCCGTCCCTGCCCAGATCGGCAGACGCAACAGCGGCAAAGAACACTGAATTCATCTTATTCTCGATGAGATACTCATTTCTGTCCTCGCCTGTCTGAAGCATTGACGTAAAGGCTTCAATTTCATTGACAGCCGCACCCTTGGCATATTCAGGCTTTTTGGGGTCTCCGTTAGTAATACAGGACAGTCTCTCGTCATAAGTAACGTGAACTCCGCACATAGACCACTGCTGGTCTGCTCCTGAAACAGAGATCGTGACCTCAACTGTTTCGCCGGGCTTGCCCTCAGCCTTTGAAGCCGAGAGAATGGGTGCTGCTCCCGAAGCGGGAACTGCGTTTTCATCCGCCACCATAGAAGCCTCAACAAAAGTAGTCGGCTCTGCCTCTGAGCTGCTGCTTGTTTCTGACTTGCTCCTGCTGTCTGAGGAACTTTCATCGTCTCCGCTGCTGCACGCAGTCATCAGCATTGAAGCTGCGAGAGCTGCTGCAATCACGGCAGAAAATTTAAACTTCATCTTCCATACCTCCCTTCTTGCTTGCCTTAACGGTAATATTTTCATTATCATCAGCCGAAATCGAGATAACATCGGTTTCGGAGACGTTTTCAATGATGATCTCAGCGATCTTATCCTCGACCTCCTGACGGATAACACGGCGGATATCTCTTGCACCGCTTGTTTTTCCGTGGGACTTCTCCGCAATAGCTCTGAGAGCCTTTTCGTCGTACTCAAGAGTGATATTCTTTTCAGCCAGCGGCTCCTTCATCTCGTCGAGCATAAGACCTGCGATATCCGCAAAGTTCTCCTTTGAGAGCTGCTTGAACACAACTATTTCGTCGATTCTGCCTATGAATTCGGGACGAAGGAACTCTCTCAGACCCTTTATAGCCTTGTCACGGGAGATCTCATTCTCGGTGCGGTTGAAGCCTACTCCGAGCGACTTATCGGTCGAGCCTGCATTTGAGGTCATGCAGATAATGGTATTCTCAAAGTTTACTGTTCTTCCGTGAGCGTCATCCACCTTGCCCTCGTCGAGAATCTGCATCAGGATATTCATAACATCCGGATGAGCCTTTTCAATCTCGTCGAAAAGTATTACAGAGTAAGGTCTGCGGCGAACCTTTTCGGTAAGCTGACCAGCCTCGTCGTAGCCCACATATCCGGGAGGAGAACCAATCATTCTCGCAACGGAGTGCTTTTCCATATATTCAGTCATATCGAGACGGATAAGCGGCTCGGTTGAGTCGAACATCTCCTCGGAGAGAGCCTTTACAAGCTCAGTCTTACCCACACCTGTAGGGCCTACGAAGATGAACGAAGCAGGTCTGCGGCGCTTGCTGAGGTGAACTCTTGTGCGCTTGATAGCCTTTGCAAGAAGCTCCACAGCCTCGTCCTGACCGAGGACTCTCTTTTTCAGCGCACCCTCAAGTCTTGCGATTTTCAGGAACTCCGTCTCAGCGATCTTGCTTGCAGGAATACCCGTCCACAGCTCGACAACCTTGGCGATATCCTCCTCTGTAACCTGAACGTTCTCAACCTTTGCACGAAGCTCCTCCTCATGCTCACGGGCATGAATGAGCTTGCCCTTTACCTCGGCAAGAGCCTGATAATCAGGCTCGGACTGCTCGGAGATAGTTTTCTCCATGTCCTCAAGAACCTTGATTTCCTTTTTGAGCTTGTCGTACTCTGCGATTTCGGGAGAGCGTATGCAGGCTCTTGCACAGCCCTCGTCCATGAGGTCGATAGCCTTATCGGGGAGGAATCTGTCAGTGATGTAGCGTTCTGACAGGACAGCGCATACTCTCAGCAGATAGTCCGAAATCTTCACCTTATGGTAGTTCTCGTAATACTGCTTGATTCCGAGAAGAACGTCAACCGTATCCTCGACGGTAGGCTCTGCGACAGTAACCGGCTGGAAGCGGCGTTCAAGAGCGGAATCCTTTTCGATATGCTTGCGGTACTCGCCGAACGTGGTCGCACCGATAACCTGAACCTCGCCTCTGGAGAGCGCAGGCTTGAGGATATTTGCGGCGTTCATCGAGCCCTCTGAGTCGCCTGCGCCAACGAGATTGTGAACCTCGTCGATAAACAGGATTATATTGCCCTCACGCTTAACCTCGTCAACAAGACCTTTTACACGGCTCTCAAACTGACCTCGGAACTGAGTTCCGGCAACGAGAGCTGTGAGATCGAGCAGATAGAGCTTCTTATCCGCCAAGTTAAACGGCACATTTCCCTCATTTATTCTGAGGGCGATACCCTCGGCAATAGCAGTTTTACCTACACCCGGCTCACCGATAAGGCATGGATTATTCTTTGTTCTTCTGGAGAGAATCTGAATAACACGGGCAATTTCCTTATCTCTGCCGATTATTGCGTCTAATTTCCCTTCGGCAGCCTTCTGAGAGAGGTTTGTACAATAGCTTCCGAGAAATTTGAGTTCCTTCTGTTTTTTGCTGTTCTTTCCGTTTTTTCCGAATCCGAAGAAACCTTTTTTCTCTTCGTCATTCGGCTTTTCCGAGCTGTTTTCCTTTGGATTCTGGGGAGCTTCGGAAGCATTCAAAGCCTCCTGCATTTCTCCCATTGCCTGCGGATTCTGAAACATATTGCTCAGGAAATCGGGCATAAGTCCCGAGCCGCCCATCTCAAAGCTGTCGCCATCGAGCATATTCATCATCTGCTCAGAGAGCTGTTCGATTTCCTCGTCGGAGATTCCCAGCTTATCCATATACTCCGCAACCTGTGGAATATTCATTTTTTTTGCACACGAGAGACAAAGTCCCTCATTTTTCTTTTCGTTGCCCTGAACCGACGTAATAAATACCACCGCCGGCTGTTTTTTACATCTGCTGCACATTATCATCGGGTTTGTTCCTCCTTATCTGAAAGGATGCACCTGCATCCTGAAACATCTAAATTTTCAATGTCCAATTATATATATGCCTGAAAAAGATTGTCTTATCTATCGTCTCGCCGTTGAAGAGCATCATCCCGTTGTTTCCGAGCACGACGAGTATCCTCACTGCCGCTGCTGCAAGGAAGATCACAAGAACTCCCTGAGCTGCTCCGAGGACTCCGCCGAGCGCATGGTCGGTGATATCGTCCATAGGACGGATAAATCCCGAGTCACTGAGCTTCCGGGAGAGCATGTTTACGGCTTCCATCAGCACAAATAATATTATTATAAAACAAATTACCTTAACTATGTCCTTTGAAGCGGCACGGGTATAATTTTCCTCCATATGAGCCGCAGCAGCCGATCTGTCCGCAGCCTGCATCATTGCCAGAGTCTCCGAAAAGCCGCCGAGACCTTCTTTGCGTATCAGATCCGCCGCCTGTTCCGACTCGTAATCGGTGAGAGCCGAGCCAAGAGCAGCTTTGAACACATCTGAAATGCCGTCAATGACCTTAGCGCCGAATTCCTCAGCGGTATCGACCTGATGACCTGCGATACTGTTCACATAACCGTAAAGAGCCGTATCCGTATCTCCGCCTGCGCCGAAAATTTCAGCGATCTGCGTTTCATCGGCAGTGACGTTGTAGCCCAGCTCATCTATCAGCGTTTTCGTTTTCTGCGAGACGCTGATATCTGCGAGAGCCTGTTCGATTTTCGCTGTATTCCGGCTCATGATCGTTTTTTCGTAAATGAGATCCGCCGTTTTTCCCGCAAGCATGACTGCCGCCGTTATACTGAGCGCATAGCCTGCAATCAGCACGATCGTTTTGGAAAAGCCCTTTTTCCCTGACAGATATATGAAAATCAGAATTACCGCAGCCGCAGCCGTATCAAAGAACCACCAGAACTGTGTTCCCATTTATTGCAATCACCTTTCGCCGTCAGCTGTTATAGTCGATTCTGTCTATGCGGTTATATGCCATAAGGAAAACATAATCTGAGCTTCTTCTGAATTCGTTGTAGGAATCGGTGACCTCCGCTGTAGAGCGAAGCTTTCCGCTGAAGTCATAGGCTCTTATCTCGTCCTTGTCCATAACATAGGCAAGTCCGTCGTAGATAAGCACATATTTAAGCGGATTCTCGGACTCAATAGTAACGGGAACCTCGTCGTTTCCGTTAAAGAGCGCAAGAGTATACTTTCTCATATCGTCGTCATTGATAATGACAGCCGCCTTACCGCTTTTGCAGTCACCGCCGGCGAAGTCTCCGCTGTATTCGTAGTAGGAGCTTATCTGACCGCTGCTGTCAACGAAAGCGCACGACTCATATCCCAGCACGAACGCACCGCCGTCGCTTCCGAACACCTGCAAGCCGAGAGTATCTATTTCGGGAGATTTCCACTTATCCTCAGTTGAATTGAAGCTTACCTTCTGGACTGTTGTAACAAGAGCGCCGTTCTTGGCGTCGATATAGCTGATAACGCAGCCGCTGCTTTCGCCTGTAAATGCGAGGTCGCTTATACGCTCCACGCATTCACGCTCATAGATGAGCTTTCCGCTGTCGTTGTAGACATCAAGCTCGCACGCATACGTCTCGGAGCTTGTCACTACAGCCGTATAGCCTTCCGCGCTCAGCTCTGCGAACATTATGGGATTATCAAAGCTCTTGGAATAGAGTATCTCGTCCTCATTTTCAACGCTGAATTCGTCTCCGCCGCTTTCATAAATGAGAGCATTTCCGTTTGACGCGTCAAGCACTGAATTTGTATAGACGTGCTGACGTCTTTTCAGCTTGACGCCGTCCTCGCTGTAGTAATAGATATTAGCGTCGCTGAGAAGCAAAAGGGTATCGTCGCTGCACTGGAGCTGATACTCTGCTCCTCCGGTTATTTCGATAGGGAAATTTCCCTCAGCAAGCTCGCCGTCATTTTTTACGATCTGATATTTTTTTCCTATGCCCCTGAGCTTAGGCAGCCACTCGTCCCGGGTATACCACAGTCCTGAGATCACCGCAAAAACAAGCATGAATATCAGGAATTTCTTACGCCGTCTGCGGCGCTTGCTTCGTTTTTTGACTTCGACGATATCGTCGGCATCGTACATCGGCAATTGCTGTTCCTCCTTTCGGATGTTCTGCACATTTATATATTTATATATTGCAGGGACATCCGCCCCTGCGGTATTGCCTTTATTATGTATTTATTTCATCCTCGCTGTAGAAAACTCTGTTAAGATACAGACCGTGCGCCATAGCAGTTCTTCCCGCTTTAAGGCGGTCACGTGCCTCGAGAATTGAGGGGATATCATCGGGAGAGATCCTCTTCTCGCTTACATCAATAAGAGTTCCCGCCATTATCCTAATCATATTATACAAAAATCCATCACCTTTTACAAGCATTATCACAGTATCTCCACATTTTTCTATTTCAAACGAATATATAGTCCTTACCGTAGTGGAAACATTTGTGCAATCGGCACAAAAGGACGAGAAATCGTGAGTTCCGACAAAGTGCTTCGCCGCCTTTCTGACCGCTTCAAGGTCGAAGGGTCTGCGGTAGTGAAGCATGAGGTCGGAGGCAAATGGATTCTTTGATTCACTGCAGTGGATCTTGTATATATACTCCTTGCCCTTGCAGTCGAAGCGGGCATGAAAGTCCTCGCTGACCTCCTCGCAGGCAAGAACAGAGATATCGTCGGGAAGCTCTCCGTTGACTCCCCTGACGAACCCTCTGCACGCAATTCTGCTGTTCGTCTTTACGTTGAAGCAGAACATATTCGCATGAACTCCCGTATCCGTCCTCGAACAGCCGGTGATGGTCACCGGCTCGTTGAGAACCTTTGAGATATGCTTTTCCACGACCTCCTGAACCGTCAGCGCATTGCTCTGACGCTGAAAGCCGTGATATTTCGTACCTCTGTAGGCGATCGTAACTTTAAGATTCCTCATTTTTTTCCTCGCCTGCGTCCTCAGGCTGAGCAGCTTCAGCAGGCTCCTCCTGAACAGTCTCTTCCGCTTTTGGAGCTTCCTGAGTTTCAGCTGTTTCCGCATCGTCAGCTCCGGGGCTTTCCTCCTGAGCTTCATCAGGCTCAGCCGCTTCCACGGGATTCTCCTGAGACTCAGCATTTTCCTCCCCGTCAGCTTCTGTGAGCATATCCTCTGTCGGCTCGGGAGCTTCCTCAGGCTCGGCATTTTTCTTATTTTTACGTCTCCTGAAATCAATGATTCCGATTACCACGCACAGAACCGCAGCCGTACCTGTTGCGATAACGCCTGCTGTGAAGCCCTCGGGAGTATACACGATACGGATGTCATGAGTTCCCTCTGAAACCTCAACGCCGAGCATTGCTTGGAGAACCTTGCAGGTCTCAGCCTTTTCGCCGTCAACATAGACGCTCCAGCCATCCTCGTAGGGGATCGACAGGAACATTACTCCGTCCTTGAGAGCAGTGATAGTACCATTGATTTCGGTATCGGAAAATTCTGTAATCTGGAGCTGCTCGTCAGCGAGCTGACTGTAAGCCTGCTCGAACTTAGGCTGGCTGAGAGCATATACCATAAGCTTGAAATTTCCGTTGACGGTATCCTCCTTGACCTTCAGCTCGACTGAAGCAGTTTCGCCCTCCTGAGCATTGCCCATGGGGAATACGATAGGATAATCCTCGACGCTGATATTGGTGTCAACGCTGATTCCGTCGTTTGTTACGTTGATCGTATTCATTCCGCCGTTTGTGACATAGCCGTAGAGATAGCTGTCCTCCACGCCTGAGAACTTATAATTTGCGGAACAGTCCTTATCCTCGCTGTTCTCCTTGCCGAAATTATAGTCTCCGTAGGAGGTCTTTGTCACTGTAATACCATCGTAGGACGCAAGAGTTACAGGCTGGGCAGTAAAGACGTCCTCACCGATATCGGTGCAGGCTCTGAGAATCGAGTTCTGGAACTCAAACGGATTGAGATAGGAGGTATTCTCAAGCTCGAGAACCTCGCTGTTGACCATATATCCGAGCGAGAGCGGATAGTTATTCTCGTACATATATACAGTTCCGGACTGTCCCACCTTGGTGAGATCCATTTCTCCGCCGTTGTAAGCGCCGTTCTTATTGACGAGGTACTTGATTCCCAGCATGGAGTTTACCACGGGAGTCGAGATTCTGTAGTAGAAGCGGTTTCCTGCCTCAGAGCCGTAAAGACCCAGCTTTCTGAGGAATCTTGTTACCGACACGTTTGCCGACGATGAGAACTGCGAAATACCGTTGTAGCCGTAAAGAGCACTGTCATTGAGCGTCCATGTTCTGGTCATTTCGGTACGGTAGAAGAGCGACTCCTCGGTTTCCTCAGCCTGGTCAAGAAGGATCTGGATATCCTCGTTATTTGCCATATAGCTTGCATAGTCGGAATTTCCGACAGTTGTGACTCCTATGCCTGCGTTGCTGTAGCACTCGCTGATAACGGCAGCTCCGATACAGAGACTGAGCACAGCGTTTCTCACCTTGGGATTGGTAAACGGGAATATCTTGACTGCGATAAAGATAAGAATGAAAGCTCCGCAGATAATAAGCGAATTTTTGATTGTCTTATCGCTGAGCGAGAATGCTTCTCCCTTGCCTTTGAGAACCATGTAATTGAGGTAGAAAATCACCCACGGGAATGCAAACATCATGATGATCTGATATATCTTCACTCCGTTGGTGAGTATCACGTCGAACGCCCTGAACGCAGCGACAATGAGTACGAACGAGAAGATGAACGCAAATCTGTACGGAATCATATTTGTGAAGTGGAAGCCGTGCCAGATGTAGTTAAGTATATTCATGTTGCAGCTCACGGCGATTACCGCAAGCATCAGCAGAGCCGAAATCTTCTCACGGATCTTGATTCCCGACGAGAACAGGAACACTCCGAACAGCACGATTGCGAGCATTCCGCAGGCAAAGTTCGGCAGACCCTCTTTCATTGCCGGCTCGTTGTATGAGAGCATATTTGCAAAAATATCTATCCAGCCCTCATAGAATTCCATTTCAGTCGGGAAGGAATTCTTAGCACTGTGAGTCAGCTGGAGTCCGTAGTATGCAGGCAGGAGTATGAAGCCGCCCAGAGCTATTCCAAGAACGGAGGAGCGTATCATGATCCAGAGCTTCACAAAGAAGTCCTTGATGCCCTTGCCGTTGAGGATGATCGCAGCCGCAAACATAAAGACTGTAAATATGCAGGTAAAGTATCCGACATAGTAGTTGGAGATAAGCGAAAGCGCAAGAGCAAATGTAAAGGTTTTCCATTTTCCCTCACGGGCAACAGCCACGACTCCCATCATAACAAGCGGGAAGAGGGCTATTGTATCGAACCACATTACGTTCCAGTAGTAGCCGAGCATATAGCTGCAAAGCGCAAACATGGTCGAGAAGATGCAGATTGAGCAGTCCTTTCTCTTGAAGGTATATCTGAGGAAGCAGCTGAAAAAGGCTCCGCAGAAGCCTATCTTCGCCACAAGCAGATACATGAGGATATCTCGCGCATGCTCCTCGCTGAACAGCGCCGCAATCCAGTTGAGCGGACTTGCCGCATAGTAGGAAATCAGCGACAGGAAGTTTGTACCCATACCGTTCTGCCATGAGTAGAGGAACGAGCCGCCCTCGACGAGTTTTTCTCTCACTACTCTGAAGAACGGGAAATACTGGTGCCACAAATCGACAACCAGCATCTGGTCGTCACCGAACGGGTGGAAGCCGTTTGCTCTGAATGCAAGCAGCATTATTGCAGCCGGAATCATAAATGAGAGCAGAAAATAGAATACTCCCTTCTCGTAAAAAAACGAGTAGAACCGGCTTTTTCTGTAAGCGTCAAGCCTTTTCATTTTTTTCTCCTTCCGGGGAAAGCTCCCCTGCTTTGATTTAGAACAGGTTCTTAAAATATATTTGGAATCAGTTTGTCCGCCGCTATTACTGCGGCAAAGAACAGAACCGTTATACCCAGTGCGATATAGTCCCTCGCCGAGCAGTTCATCTGTCTCAGACGTGTTCTGCCCGAGCCTCCGTTATAGCAGCGGCACTCCATTGCCGTTGCAAGCTCGTCCGCACGTCTGAATGCTGAGATAAACAGCGGTATCAGTATCGAGACAAGATTTCTGACTCTTGTTGTCATTTTTCCGCTGTCAAGCTCAGCGCCTCTTGCTTTCTGAGCCGACATGATCTTATCGGTTTCCTCCACGAGAGTGGGGATGAATCTCAGCGCAATCGACATCATCATCGAAAGCTCATGCACGGGGAATTTCAGCTTTTTCAGCGGCGAGAGGAGTCTCTCTATTGCGTCCGTGAGAGTGATCGGCGACGTTGTGTACGTCAGCAGCGAGCTTCCCGCAAGCAGCAGGACAATGCGGATAATCATAAACACGCTGATGTTTACTCCGTCCGAGGTCAGCTTGAGGAATTTCCACTGCCAGTAGACCTCGCCCGTACTGACGAAAAACAGATTCAGCAGAGCCGTTATCAGCAGAAACGGCAGCAGCGGCTTTATGCTCTTTGCGAACATCTTCACGGGAATCTTCGACAGAAGAATTGACATTACTGTAAAAACAGCTCCTATAATCAGACACCATACAGAGTCTCCCGTAAAGAGCATCATTATAAACAACAGCGTGATTATGATTTTGAATCTTGGGTCGAGACGGTGAATAACGCTTTCACCGGGGAAATACTGTCCTATTGTGATATCCTTGAGCAATTACCGCACCTCCTTTTCACGGAGCTTTTTCAGCAGAAGCTCCTTTGCATAGCCTACCGTGTAGACCTCCTTGCCGAAATCGAGTCCCGAGCGTCTGAGATCACCGAAAACTCTTGTGATCTGCGGAACGTCAAGACCGATCTGCTCGATTTCCTCTGCACGGCTGAACACATTCACTGCCGTATCGTAGCAGAACAGCCTTGCCTTGTTCATAACGAGAATCTTGTCGGCAAAACGAGCGATGTCCTCCATGCTGTGGGAGACTATCAGGATCGTATTTTTAGTTCTCTCATGATATTTTTTGATAAGTCCGAGGATCTTGTCACGTCCTGCCGGGTCGAGTCCTGCCGTAGGCTCGTCGAGAATGAGAACTCTCGGCTCCATCGCCATAACTCCGGCGATTGCGACACGTCTTTTCTGACCGCCCGAAAGCTCGAACGGCGAACGCTCCAGCATCTCCTCCGAAATACCGATATCATTGGCAGTTTCCAGAACTCTGCGTTTTATTTCAGCCTCATCAAGACCCATATTCTTGGGACCGAATGCAATATCCTTGTAAACGGTCTCCTCGAAAATTTGATACTCGGGATACTGGAAAACGAGTCCGACCTTGAAGCGGACGTCACGGATTTTGTCCTTGTCCTCCCATATATCCCTGCCGTCGAGGTAAATCTTCCCCGAGGTCGGCTTCAGCAGTCCGTTGAAATGCTGAATGAGGGTGGACTTTCCCGAGCCTGTATGACCCATGACTCCGACCATCTCGCCCTCCTGAATTTCGAGGTTGACGTGGTCTACAGCCGTTTTCTCAAAGGGAGTCCCCTCGCTGTATACGTATGTCAGTTCTTCTGTTCTGAGGATTGCCAATGCTATCGCTCCTTGCTTCTGGATTTCTTTTTTGTTTGTGTATGATAATTCTGCCAGACACTCTGTAGGGGACGGCGTCCTCGGCGTCCCTGCCTGCGAGTCCCGTTAATTACGCAAATCACCTGCGTTCGCCCGATCAACAGTAGGGGACGGCGTCCTCGACGTCCCTGTCTGGGAGACTCCCGCTCCGCTTTTTAAAAAAGTAGGGGACGCCGCCCTCGGCGTCCCTTTCGGGAGCCCAAAAACTTTTGCATTATTATTCTTTCATTGCAGTGCCGAACAGCTCCATTATCGCCGCCGTGCACTCTTCCTCGGTGATGATTTCGGGGGAGATATCATAGCCTGCTTTTCTCAGCTCCCACGCAAGCTCAGTCACCTGCGGAACGTCGAGTCCGATTTTCTTGAGCAGCTCCACCTGCGAGAACACCTTTTTCGGAACATCGTCAAGAACGATTCTGCCCTTGTCCATTACGACAACTCGTCCGCACTGAGCCGCCTCGTCCATATAGTGAGTGATGAGGATTATAGTTATCCCGTATTCACGGTTCATGCGGCTTATGGTAGCCATGACCTCTTTTCGTCCCTGAGGGTCGAGCATAGCGGTCGGCTCGTCGAGAATTATGCACTTGGGTCGCATTGCGATTATTCCGGCGATAGCGACTCTCTGCTTCTGTCCGCCCGAAAGCTGTGACGGCGAGTGCATTCTGTAGTCGTACATATTCACGGCTTTAAGAGCGTCATCGACTCTTGCTCTCATCTCCTCGTAGGGAACTCCGAGATTTTCCAGCGCAAAGGCAACGTCCTCCTCGACGATTGACGATACGATCTGGTTATCGGGATTCTGAAACACCATTCCTGCACGCTGACGAAGCTCAAAGAGCCGCTTTTCGTCGGCAGTATCAATACCGTCAACGTAAACCTTTCCTCCCGTAGGCAGGAGTATTCCGTTGAGATGCTTGGCAAGCGTGGACTTGCCCGAGCCGTTATGCCCCAGAACTGCGACAAATTCGCCTTCTTCAATTTGCAGGTCTATGCCTTTGAGAACCTCGGCTGGCTCTGTATTTTCGTCCTCCGACGCATACGCAAAGCGGAGGGATCTGATTTCGATAATATTACTCATACTTTTCCTTTTACTTCTCTTCAAGCTCATAAGCAGGAGTTATAACCGGCTTTCCGTCCCTGTCGAGCAGCGGAGTAAGTCCGCCTGAATAGCCTGACGAATGATAAAAATAATTCACTCCTGTTTCCTTATCGACCCATATCTCAGATACGTTAGCCATGCCCTGAGAATATATCTTTACGAATCTTTCTTCCTTTTTAGCCATTTATATCTCCTTGATTGATTTTTTCGGGCGACCGCAAGGGCCTCCTCTACGGTTGCATATTCCGGTTTTGTCTGTAGGGGACGGCGCCCTCGCCCTCCCATTGCGGCTGCGATTTCGAGTGTGGGCGGTCGATGACCGCCCCTACGGTTGCATCTTCCGGCTTGTTCTGTAGGGGCGCATTCCGTGCGCCCAACGGAAATGACCTTAGGATGCGCCAAGGATACACCAAATCCCATTGTAGGGGTGCTCATTGGTCGTCCACGCCTGACATCACTGTATTTTTGCGGGCGAGCGGAACTCGCCCCTACGGTTGCATATTCCGATTTTGTCTGTAGGGGACGGCGTCCCCGACGTCCCACTGTAGGGGCGCTCATCGGGCGCCCACGCCTGACATTATCGTATTTTCTGCGGGCGCCCGAATACATCACAAGCAAACCGTCCGCCTGCAAAAGACTTCCGCCTTGCCTGCTACGCTATTTATTCCCCGCCCAGATTGCAGTCGAGCCGCAGGGCAGAGTCATTCCCGTGGACTTTACAGGCAGACCGATTTCGTCGAAGCTGACCTGACCGCCGAACTTCTCAGTCAGCACGCTTCCGAGGATATATCCCATAACCGAGGGAGAAAGCCCCGTAGTATAGCTGTTGATGAGGAAGAAAAGCGGATCATCCGAGAGAACTCCCGAGCAGAGCTTAACGAGATCGTACACGCAGTTCTCGAGCTTCCACACCTCACCGCCGGGACCTCTGCCGTAGCTGGGAGGATCCATAATCACGGCATCATATTTTCTTCCGCGGCGGATCTCACGGGCGATGAACTTCTCGCAGTCGTCCACGATCCAGCGGATAGGACGGTCTGAGAGTCCCGAAGCGGCGGCATTGTCTCTTGCCCACTGAACCATGCCCTTGGAGGCATCAACATGGCACACAGAAGCTCCTGCCTCGGCGCACGCAAGAGTAGCTCCGCCCGTATAAGCAAAGAGATTCAGAACGCTTATCTCACGTCCTGCATTTCTGATTTTGTCAGCCATAAAGTCCCAGTTCACAGCCTGCTCGGGGAATAGTCCGGTATGCTTGAAGCCTGTGGGACGAATGTTGAA
>JAFTPG010000020.1 GCA_017463375.1 Ruminococcus sp.
AAACAAAAGGCGGACAAAAGGAAGCTGCTCGTACAGAAGTATATACATGTGTAATATTGAGGAAGAACCCTTTTGAAAAAGGGTTCTTCCTCAAACTCCTTTCCTAAAACTTTCAGTTTTAAATTTCAGCCCCATAGGGTACACACCAAAGCAATCAGGAAATTACGTATTTTTTCGGTGTGTACCCTATGGGGCTGAAATTTAGCTTAAAAGTCTTTGGAAGGGGGTACGGGGGAGAACCTTTCTTCAGAAAGGTTTCCCCCGATTAATACATACAATACTTCTATATGGACAGCTTCCTTACTGTCCGCCATTTTTTATTATTGAATTACATAGCACCTCTGCCCTTGACAACTGCCACGATAGTTTTCAATATCAGGCTTGCGTCAAGCTTCAGGTTTCTTGTCTTTATGTATCTCACATCGGATTCGACCCACTTATCGAATTCCATATCGCTTCTGCCCTCGACCTGACAGATACACGACAGACCGCCTTTAACGAGAAGCCTGTCCATCTGCTCGGGAGTATAGAGAACTACCTCTCTCGGAAGCGGAGGACGCGGTCCGATGATCGACATATCGCCCTTGAGGATATTCCAGAGCTGAGGAAGCTCGTCAAGCGAGGTCTTTCTGAGGAAGCCGCCGATTTTAGTGATACGGGGGTCGTGCTCGCTCTTGAAAGCGAGACCGTCGCTCTGGTTCTCCTTCTGAACCTCAGCGAAGCGGGCTTCAGCGTCCATACACATAGAGCGGAACTTATACATTCTGAAAGGCTTGCCGTTCTCAGTGAGTCTCACCTGAGAGAAGAACGGATTTCCCTTATCGTCGATATATATAGCGAGAGCGACAGCTCCCATAGGAATCAGGAGAACGACGAGAGCACCTGCTGAAAGAACGACATCAAAGGTGCGTTTGAGAGCTTTATATATTTTTCCTCCGGCAGGCTTGATTTTACTGTGTTTAAGCGTTTCACGCACGCCTGTGCAGAGAAGGTTCAGAGCACGCTCATCGAATTCGAGAATCGGATAAGAGGTAACACCCTCTTTATTTTCTTTCAGAGATTTAAGAGTAACCTCAGTTACCATTTCCTCTGTCATATTAGCAGTATTTCTATTTTTTTTAGCAGCATCCTTTAATGCAGCACCGCTGTCTGCCATACAATCCCTCCTCATAAAGCAGAAGTAAAGGTATTTGGATTTATTATTATATCACACTTTCGACAAGAAGTCAAATGCTTGTTGAAAAAGGAGCAATAAAGTACTATTTAGCAATATATTCGGAGAAAGACAGCTTTCCTCCCGTAGCCGTGTAGGCATAGTAAGTGAGAATGATCGAAGCGTCGAGAGCGTTGACTGCTCCGTTGCTATCAGCGTCTGCGGCAATTGTCTGATTTGCGCTGAAGCCCGTATCCTGACCGGTAGCGGAAGCGGCATAAGCTGTCAGAACATCGGAAGCGTCGAGAGCGTTTACAGTACCGTCCTTGTTGATATCGCCGAGGTCATACTTGGCATTGCTGAACTTAGCAAGAGCCTTTTTGAGGTCGGAGTTTATCAGCTTACAGTCCGTACGGCTGTAGTGGAGGTCAGTGATATCCCAGAGTACGGGGCACATATCTCTTGTAACGGCAGCCTCGCAGACGGACGAGATAAAATATCTCACGGAATTAATATTCTTATTCTTTGTAGGACAGCCGTACTCGCCGATAATAACGGGAATTCCCTCATCGATGAAATTGGTTTTCATCAGATTCATATACTTGTTAAGCTCGTTGATATCAGCCTGAGTTCCCCATGTCTCACGGTTTTTACTCCAGCTGGCATCCTCCTCAAGGATAGCGAAAGCTGCGGGAGTGTAGTAGTGCACTGAGACAGCACAGCGGTTCTGAGGGTCATTCGGCATAACGAAGCGGTTGTCGCAGGTTTTTACGATATCCGTAGCATAACCGGCGATAAGCAGATGACGCTCGTCATTGTTTCCGCCCGATGAGCGCACGATATTCACGAAGGTCTGGTTGATTTCGTTCAGCAGAGCATAAGCGTCGCTGAGAGCAATATCGTTCCAGACGCCCTCCTCGTTGAGTGACTCAAACATGAGATAGTCATCATAGTCCTTGAACTCCTCGGTAAGCTGAGTCCAGATACGAGTATATTTGGTCATGCACTCGGTCTTGTTGGTAGAGAATCCCGAGAACCATCCTCCGTCGTAGTGGATATTGAGGATTACATACATATCTGCTTCGAGTGCCCAGTCAACGATCTGACGGACTCTTGCGAGATATGCGGAGCTGATGGTGTAGTTATCGCCCATGAGATTAGACCACGCAACGGGAACTCTGAGAACGCCAAAGCCTTCCCTTGCATATCCCTGGATCATCTGCTGAGTGATGACAGGGCTTCCCCACGCTGTTTCATAAGATTCAACCGAGCCGTCGCCCCATTGAGCGATCCAGTCTCCGCAGGACTCGAACGTGTTTCCGAGATTTATGCCAATACCCATATCCTCGACAAGCTCCATAGTGGAGATGTCACGCATTTCAGGCTGATCTGCGTCAGCAGCCGATACCGCAGGCGCACACGAAAATGCAAGCAGTGCAGCAGTGCTGATGACGGTTATAACTTTCTTTAGTATCATATTAATTCCCCCATACATATTTCATAACAATTATACCATGTTTTTTGCATAAAATCAATAGCACCATGATGGATAAAGCTGTAAATTTTTCATAAATATACAGCATAGATAAATTGTTGTTTAGCGGGGGAGATTTTCGCAATCTATTGAGGGAGACCCTTTTGAAAAAGGGTCCTCCCTCAAACTCCCTCCCTAAAACTTTTATTTAAATTTTCCAGATAGGGGCATGCCCCTATCTGGAAAATTTGAGTTGAAGTCTTTGGAAAGGGGTCT
>JAFTPG010000021.1 GCA_017463375.1 Ruminococcus sp.
CGAGTGCCATTCACCCGTGAAAGCTGGAATGGCAGAATGAAGGCTTGCAGTGGGGTGGGTGCATCACTTTTGCCGGAAGAAATCGCAGCTTGGGAGCAGGAACACCTCAGACTTCTCCATGACATTGCACCGGAGGAATTTGAAATTCTGCATTATTCGGCGATCACGGAGATGGAAAGGATCGATACATAAGGAGGCGCACATGAATCAACTCACAATCAAACATAACGAACTCACCGCCGAGGAATTCATTCACAGGAGGAAATCATAATGGCAAACAGCAAAGAACTTTCAATATATATCATGGAACAACTCAGCGATCTGGGCGATGTAAGAAATATCCCGATGATGGGCGGCTACATTTTCTATTACAAAGAGCGCATCTTCGGCGGAATTTACGGCAATGGCTTCATGGTAAAGATCACCGAAGTAAGTAAGAAGTACATGCCGGATAGTATCGCAGAACCGCCGTATGACGGAGCAAAACCGATGTTTCCGGTCACGATTCTGGATGACAGGGAGAAACTGCAGAAGATGGTTTGCGAGATGTATCCTGAATTGCCGGAGAGAAAAGCGAAGAAGAAAAAATCAACCTGATGTTAAAGAAGTACCAACTATGGGATTCAGGACAAGTGGTCAAGAGAGGTACTCTGCTATCCAGAGGATTATTTCATGCCATGTTTTATCGGTATCGGAAGGCCGAAAGCGGATGCTGAGCAGATTAAGCAGAAAGAAATATTGGTGCAGGAACGGATGCACCTTGACAGATGGTGAGACGCAGGGTGAACTGCTGATAAATCAGAATATACAGGAGCAGACAATGAAAACAATCGCAATTGGAGCTGTGACTGCAGGTGGAAAAACTACAGTCGTAAATGCAATAAAAGACAGGCTGCCAAGAACAGCATCACTGTACTTCGATGACTACTCATTTGATGGAGAAGTCAAAGACTTTTCAAAGTGGGTATCAGAAGGTGCAGACTATAATGCGTGGGACTTATCTCCATTAAAAGCAGATGTTGAAAAGATAATTAACAGCGGCGAATATGACTATCTGCTGTTGGATTATCCCTTTGCATATCAGAATAAAATGATGAAAGCTTACTTGGATTGCTGTATATTTATTGATACACCATTAGATATTGCAATGGCTCGGAGAGTGCTTAGGGATATGAAAGAGGCTTCAGCGGAGGATATTCGTAATGAAATGAATACATACTTGATGGATGCAAGAGTTGCTTATGTTCAGATGCAAACAGATATTCTACCAATATCCGATTATGTGATTGACGGTGCAAAGGAACTTGAGGACATTATCAATGAAGCTATGGAAATAATTTTAAACTGCTAAATTTTGATTTATGCAGCAGTGAGTTAAGACCTTTGAGTAAAACCATCCATCATATAAATCTATAAAAATCTTAGGAGTAGCAATATGGAACAATTTGATTTATACACAAAAGATCGCCTGCCGCTGAATCAAACAATGAACCGTGGCATGCAAACACCCGATGGCAGCTTCCGTCTTGTTGTTCATGTCTGCATTTTCAACAGCAGCGGTGAAATGCTGATACAGCAGCGTCAGTCGTTCAAAAAAGGCTGGCCGGATATGTGGGATCTTTCCTGCGGTGGAAGTGCCGTATCAGGTGAAGATAGCCGCACCGCTGCAGAGCGTGAAGTGGCCGAAGAATTAGGCGTTGTGATTTCCTTGAAAGACACTCGTCCTGTCCTTACCATTCATTTTGATGAGGGCTTTGATGATATTTATGCGATTACAAAGGATTTGCAACTCAGCGAACTTCGGCTGCAGCCAGAGGAAGTACAGGCAGTGAAATGGGCTTCGATGGAAGAAATACTGTCCATGATTGATTCTGGAGAATTTATTCAGTATCATAAGAATTTGATCGGACTGCTGTTCTTCATGAAAAATCACAGAGGGACATTTACAAGGGAGGATATGGATTGATATGAAGATGATGTTTGACTGCGGATTTTCAAAGGAAAACAACAGATTCCGATACCGTGCAGGCGGTTTGCTCATGCATGACGGTAAAATACTGTTTGTGAAAAATGCGGTCGGCGGGTACTTTTATATCCTCGGCGGCGGTGTGCATATGGGTGAAACATCGGAACACTGCATTGAAAGAGAGTTCCTTGAGGAAACAGGCATTCACGCAAAGACAGAGCGTCTTGCAGTAGTTTGTGAGAATTTCTTCCGTGGAGAGTTCGGAGAGGACTGCCATATACTTGAATTCTATTATCTCATGAAAGCGGAAACGGATGCAATAGAGCATTGTAAAAGTACATCGGATATCGGAGAAAATCTGGTGTGGCTGTCAATCGAGCAGATTCCGGAGTGCGATATCAAGCCGGATTTTATAAAGAAGTCCATCCGTGAGATCATTTGCGGAAGTGAGATTTTGCATGTGGTGAATGAAAGCGACAGGCATCTTTTGAGCACGGAGAAACAGATGCTCGGCAAACTCGTCACCGTAGACCGCCCGCTGGGCACCTACCATCCCGAATACAAGGATATGTACTATCCCATCAATTACGGCTATATCGCCGGAATCATGGCACCCGACGGCGAGGAACAGGATGCTTATATTCTCGGTGTGGAGAGGGCTGTGCAGGAATTCACAGGCAGAGTGATCGCTATCATCCGCCGCTTGAATGATGTGGAGGAAAAATGGGTAGTCGCACCGGATGGGGTGACATTTACCAAGGACGAAATTATGGAAGCGGTTCGCTTTCAGGAGCAGTATTTTCAGTCGGAAGTTATTATAGGATAAGGAGGAGTACATCATGCAATATGACTGCGGATTTTCAAAGGAAAATAGCCGATTCCGATACCGTGCAGGCGGTTTACTGATACACGATGGCAAGATACTGTTTGTGAAAAATGGGGTTGGCGGGTACTTTTATATCCTCGGCGGCGGTGTGCATATGGGTGAAACATCGGAACACTGCATTGAAAGAGAGTTCCTTGAGGAAACAAGCATTCACGCAACGGCAGAGCGTCTTGCGGTAGTTTGTGAGAATTTCTTCCGTGGAGAGTTTGGAGAGGATTGCCATATACTGGAATTCTATTATCTCATGACAGCGGAAACGGATGCGATAGAGCATTGTAAAAACATCTCGGATATCGGAGAAAATCTGGTATGGCTACCGATCGAGCAGATTCCGGAGTGCGAAATCAAGCCGGATTTTATAAAGAAGTCTATCTTTGAGATAATTTGCGGGAATGAGATTTTGCATATTGTGAATGAAAGCGACAGGAACACTATGCGTCATACCGGAACAGAAGCATTTGAAACCGAAAGATTGCTTTGTCGTCCTTTCAGACAGGAAGACTGCGAGGATATGCTGAAAAACTGGATTGCCAATCCTAATGTTCAGTCAGAATACGGCGAGCCTGTTTACACAACGATTCAACAGGTGGAAACGCTCCTGCATGAATATATCAGAAATTATCAGAAGCCTGATTTTTACCGCTGGGCGATCATTGAAAAGGACAGCGGAGAGAACATCGGGCAGATCGCATTCTGCAGAGTCTATTCCGATTGCCGGACAGCAGAAATCGAATACTGCATCGGCGAGGCGTTCTGGGGTATGGGTTATGCCAGAGAGGCACTCGCTGGATTGATCGACCATTCATTCCAAACTACAGAATTTCAAAAGCTGGAGGCATATCACAGGGCTGAAAATACGAAATCCGGCAGAGTGCTGCAGAAGTCAGCAATGCATGTAACGGATACAGTGCAGCGGTTCGTCAGAGAAGGTGTGTCTCCTCATGGTGAGGTGTGTTATTGCATTGAGCGTGAGGAATATCAGACACTGTAAATTACGCTTTGGGAGGAAAGAGCAATGAATCTGCTGAAAGTAAAGCCGGAAAACTATTCAGACTATTTGCAATATATAAACGAAATTGACTTTGGTGCTGTGTATCCGCTTTCCATTGCAGAGGGATTGCAGAACGGTGAGATATATGAAAGTGAGGATAAAAGCTCTGTCATGTTCTGGCATCACTGCGGTTTTGCATTTCCTGCAGGAACATGTGATGAAACTTTCCTTGAAGCTGTTTATGAGCTGATACAGGATAAGAATAATGCTTATAAAAGACGATTGATCCTGTTTATAAACGACACAACTGCAAAGATTTTCTTCTCTGCGAAAGCAAATATCGTCATCCAACAGCGGTGCTTTTTTGAGTACAGAAACGCACAGCCTGTATATCATACGGTTTTGCCGGATGGATATACGATGCATGAAATAGATGCAGACATTTTATTCAGAATGCAAGGAAGAATCGTACCAAGCTTTTCTTGGAGCAGTGATAAGGTGTTTCTGGAAAAAGGCAAAGGTTTCTGCATACTGCATGGTGATCACATTGCGGCATGGGCATTTTCTGCCGCCGTAAGCAGCAAAGAAATTGACATAGGCGTGGAGACAAGCCCTGAATATAGGAACCGTGGACTTGCGGCTATTGTTTCATCAAGGATGATACAGTATGTTCTGGAGCAAAATAAAAAGCCCGTATGGGCATGTCATGCGCAAAACATGGCTTCGCAGGTGTTGGCAGAAAAGATTGGATTTGAGAAAACCGGAGAGTGTTTTATAGTAAAGAAGGAGGAGATCTGATGAAACGAGAACTCGGCATTGCGCGATGCGGTCTTGCTTGCTGTCTTTGCTCTGAAAATAGTACCTGTTCCGGATGTGATTCCGGAGAGTGTCCCGACAAAGACTGGTGCGAAAACAGGAAATGTTCTATTAAACAAGGGATCGGACATTGTTTTGAGTGCGATGAGGAAGATTGCAGAAAAGGAATGCTCTCAAAAATCAAACCGCTTGGGTTTACTCTCTTCGCAAGGAGGTACGGCTTGGAACAGCTTCTCGATTGTCTTGATCGGAATGAGAGAGAGGGTATTGTATACCATAGAAGCGGAATCATCGGAGATTACGATGAATTTGAGGATGTGGAGGAGCTGATTGCGTTTATTGCAGGCACTAGATGATAGAAAAATCATGGAAAAGGAGAAATAACAATGCCATTCGATTTCAAAAAAGAATACAAGGAATTCTATATGCCAAAGAATAAACCGCAGATCGTGACGATTCCGAAAATGAACTACATCGCCGTTCGTGGCAAGGGTGATCCCAACGAGGAAGGCGGTGCTTATCAGCAGGCAATCAGCGTGCTGTATGCGGTGGCATATACGCTGAAGATGAGCTATAAGACCGATTACAAGATAGAAGGTTTCTTTGAATATGTCGTGCCGCCGCTGGAGGGTTTCTGGTGGCAGGATGGTGTGACAGGCGTGGATTATGCCAATAAAGACAATTTCAACTGGATCTCCGTGATACGCCTGCCGGATTTTGTGACGGAAATGGACTTTGCATGGGCTGTGGAAACAGCTGCGAAAAAGAAAAAGCTCGACTGCTCCATGGCAGAATTTCTGACCATCGAGGAGGGCCTTTGCGTGCAGATCATGCACCACGGCAGCTATGATGCTGAGCCGGAAACTGTCGCCCTCATGGATGCCTATCTTGAGGAACATGGCTATGTGAATGATCTGAGTGCAGAACGTCTGCATCATGAGATCTATCTGTCCGACCCGAGAAAAGCTGCACCGGAGAAGTGGAAGACGGTGATCAGACATCCGATCAAGGAAGGAAACTGACAATGAACCAAAGAGCCATCAAAGACATCACTGACTTCATCTTCATGCAGGATGCACCTGTCAAAAGCGATATCATTTTCATCCCCGGAACGGCAAGATCAATGATTGCGGAGAAAGCGGCACAGCTGTATCATGCAGGCTATGCGGATTTCGTGATGCCATCTGGAATGTATTCCACCAAAAATGGCAGATTCGCAAACGAGAACATCGACAATCCACGATATATCGGCGAATATGAAACAGAGTATGCTTATTTCAAGCACGTCCTGATGGAAAATGGTGTACCGAAGTCTGCAATTCTCTGCGAAGATCGTGCTACCAATTCTATGGAGAATGCGGCATTTTCAGCGGCAGTTTTGAAAGAAGCAGGAATCAAGGTTAATAGGGCGATCCTATGCTGTCAGGCATTCCATGCACGCAGAGCATTTCTGTCCTATGCGTGTCATTTTCCGAATGCGGAGATTTTAGTCGTTCCCACGGATACGCAAGGTATCACCAAAGATAGCTGGTATTTGCAGGAAAGAAGCTATCATAAGGTCATGGCGGAAATGGAAAAGTGTGGGAAGTATTTTGGAGAGTTTGGATTGTGGGAGAAGATGTATGAGTGAAAAGATTACCCTCTGCGGCGATAACTGCATGAAATGTCCGAGATACCATGCACATACGGAGGATGAATTAAGAGCCGTTGCCGAACTCTGGTACAGGGTTGGGTGGAGAGATCATATTGTACCCAACGAAGAAATCGCCTGCACAGGGTGTTCTTCACATAAAGAATGTACTTACAGACTGGTGGAATGCACGAAAGAGCATCAAGTAAATAAATGCAATCAGTGTGCAGCATTTCCTTGCGAAAAGATTCAGGATATGCTCTGCCGGTCTTCTGAATATCAAAAGAAATGCAGGGAAGTCTGTTCAGAAGCTGAGTATGCAATGCTGGAACAAGCCTTTTTTGAAAAAGAGAAGAATTTGATGAAATAGATGGAAAGGAGCACCCAATGAAAGTAATCCTCGGAGCCGGAAACACCTCTTACGACGGCTGGATCAGCACACAGGAGAATGAATTAAACCTGCTGTGCAGATCCGATTTTGAGCGTATGTTCTCGGACGAAAAGCCAACCGCCTTCCTTGCGGAACACGTTTGGGAGCATATGACATTTGAAGAAGGCATCATTGCCGCAAAGAATTGCTACGATTTCCTTGCAAGCGGCGGCTATCTGCGTGTTGCTGTGCCAGACAGGAACTTTCACAACGAATGGTATCAGAATATGGTACAGGTTGGCGGCAACGGTGACCCAAATCATCCGGCGTTCACTCACAAAATCGTATATGACTACATAACGCTTTCCGAGGTGTTCACCCGTGCAGGCTTTGCGGTGGAGCTGCTGGAATATTGCGACGAGGACGGCGTTTTCCACTACAAATACTGGAACGAGCAGGACGGCAGAATAGGTCGTTCCCTGCGATTTGATACAAGGAATACTGATACTTCGCTTGGAATGGTGTCGATCATTCTGGATGCGAAGAAAGTGAAGAATATAGAGTATTAGGGAGGTAACATGAAACGCTATGAATTAACCGATACTGACCATAAGTTGATTCAGATCGGACTTGAAGTATTGGCACAGAATTTTGATGATGGCATCTACAACCACACGGTAGGCTGTGCAATCCTTTGTAAGAACGGCAATATATACAAGGGCGTGAATTGCGATGGAATACATGGTTCCTGTGCCGAGTATATCACGATGGGTATTGCTGTTTCTGCAGGAGAAAGGGCGTTTGACACCATTGTTGCTGTTCATGAAAAAGCACTGAACTGTGTTATTTCTCCCTGCGGAAACTGCAGACAGATGCTCTATGAATACTGTCCTGACATTAAGGTAATTGTAAATGATGAAAATGGAAAGCTGATCAAGGTAAAGGCAAAGGATCTTCTGCCGTTTGCATGGGAGCATGTTAATTGTTAAATGTGCAGCTTGCTTTTATGTTCAGGTGCAAAATCCATCTCATCATAGAAAGGAACTTACCATGCCCCTTAAAATCTCCCTCTGCGACGACGAACCGCATCAGATCTCGCAGATGAAAACACTCCTCCACGAATGGAGTACAAACAATAACATAGAAATCGAAACCCATGAATACGGCAGTGCCAAGCAGTTCCTGTTTGACTATGAATCCAATGCCTGCGACCTGCTTTTGCTGGATATTGAAATGACGGGACTGAATGGCATGGAGCTTGCGAAAAATCTCCGCTCCAAAGGCGATCTGCTGCCAATTGTCTTTGTCACGGGCTTTTCGGAGTACATGAGCGATGGCTACGATGTGGAGGCACTCCACTATCTCCTCAAGCCCGTGAAGAAAGAAAAGCTCTTTGCGGTGCTGGACAGATATATCGCAAAATGTCAGACTTCTTCGCAGTTGCTTCTCCCATGTGAGGACGGAACTGTGCGCATTTCGGAGGATACGATCCTCTACTGCGAAGCAATGGGCAAGAAAACGCACCTGTACCTGTCCGATGGCAGAACGCTAATCTGCACCACCGGCATCAGCAAGCTCACGAAAGAACTGAGCAGTGATTTTATCCCGTGCCACCGTTCCTATCTCATCCATCTTAGGTATATCCGCAGTATTAGTAAAACAGCGGTTACCATGGACAACGGACAGGAGCTGCCGTTGTCACGGAGACTGTATGAGGGCGTGAATCGTGCGTTTATTGACTATTATCGAGGTGAACAGAATGATTTTTAGCAGCAAACCGAAAATTGAAATTGTGAAAGAAATTGACACGACGGCTTGTCATTGGTGCAATGAAGCACTGCTGATTTATGTGAAAAACGGACTTGCTGCATTGACAAAACGATCCAGCGAGTACGATCGTGATTATTCGTGCAAGGGTCAACTTCTGCTGAATGGCACGCCACTCATCCAAGGAGAGTATCCTGGCTGTCCTACCTGCACGGCAATGCTGGCAAGGGGGTATGGCATTGAACAGGCGGATTGTCCGGAGCTTCTGGAAGTGCGTGACCGCATCAATCTGAACTATGTGAACATCCGGACTTCCGTGGAAACGCTCAAGCCGCTGTTAGGACTTCTGGAAGAGGGATATTATCTTCTTGCGGATGTGTATCATACTCCGACGGACGGAGAAAACCGCTACTTCGCCAATGTACCCGATGCACTGGAGTATTTTTCACCCGCTTGTGATTCTTATTACAATCATGCATTTCTGACGGCGACGTATGGATTCCCGAAGTACCTTTACCCCACGCAGTCCAACGCCTGCTTGAATCATAAGCACGCAGAAAGCTATCTTGAACGCATGATGCAGCCGAACGCTCCAAGAGCCATTGCCTATTATCACCTCGGATTCACAAGTGCATTACTGGACGGACACCACAAGGCGTATGCCGCCGCTTTGCTTGGTGTACAACTGCCTTGTCTCACGATCATTCCCATGACTACAACTTGGTACAGAGGGTCTGATAATGCAGAATTCTGCAGTTTTTCGGGTATTCATCTTCCCAAAAGCGAATTGACGAATTTCAAAGGTTTCCCCAAGCGTCAGCCGCAGGAAATTACGATTACGCCGCCTGCTGTTCAAAATCAGCCGATTCCCGAGGAGGATCTGCACCTGGTAAATTATATCCCGATTGATGTGCTGACCGGATTCTTTGCAGCAGGATTGGATGAATCCGATATCACAGAGGAGCTGATCCATGAATGGATCGGAAGCTGTGAAAGCAGGGATAAGGAGAAACTGGAATGCGCCCTGTTGTATCTTGCAAAAACCGACCCCGAGCGTGCCTGCACATTTGCAAAGCTTGTAATTGCAGTAAGGGATGATATGCTCTTTCCGACAAAGACGGCATTTGAGGTGCTTCTGAAACACAAATCACCGGAAACAGAGCAGCTGTTTTTGGATTATTTGATTTCCCATGACAAAAAGAGCTTGTGCTGGGATGTTGTCACTTCTTATTGGGAGGATGAAACATGAGAATTCTTTGGATCATCCTCATCATTCTCAGCATACTGCTGCTTGGATTTGTCGCATTCTTCGGCATCCGTGCGATCATCTTCCATATCGTGGACAAGCGTATTTCCCGATTCCAGAGCGATCTGATCGCCAAGCAGACTGCCGAGATCCAGAATATGTACCGCCAGATGCAGGAGTGGCGGCATGACTATCGCAATCACATCCAGAACATGAAAAACCGTCTGGAATCCGACGATCATTCGGAGCTGGGGCAGTATCTCGACGACCTTGCCGATGATCTCACCATGGCAGATACATCTATCAAGACGGGCAATGTCATGGCGGATGCTGTGCTGAACAGTAAGCTGTCTGTCGCAGAGCAAAAGCACATCCGCATATCGGTGAAAGCACAGATCCCACAGGGCACGCCCATGACGGATGTGGAGCTGTGTTCGGTGCTGGGCAATCTTCTGGATAATGCGGTGGAGGCGTGCGAAAAGCTCCCGATCGATGCACGTTTCATGCGTGTGTACATCCACAAATTCAAGGGGCAGTTCTATCTGTCCGTGCAGAACTCCGCCGGTGAAGTCAAGCGAAGAAACGGCATTTTCTGTTCCGATAAACAGGGCAGCCACGGCTTCGGACTCTTCCGCATCGACCGCATTGCGAAGAAGTACGGCGGCTATGTGAACCGCCAGTATGAGGAAGGTGTGTTTGCGACGGAGTTGATGATTCCCCTTGAAAATTGACCATTCATTCTCTATTTTGACCGTTCGTTCCGAATTTCACACGAACGGTCGTTTTTGTGGTAAGATTGAAACGGAGGTGATAACATGAAGCATGGAAAGATAAAACCGGAACCGATTACTGAAATTATTCGTGAAGCACGAAGAAAAAAAAGAAGCGGAAATAAAAAGAAATCAAGTCACGGCATTTTCGGAAATCTGTGGTATGCACTTGGTATTGCTGGCGATGAAAGCCGCACATTTCTGCTGACATCGGTTCTGATCATTTTTGGAGAAACCGCTGAAAATCTGACATTATCCTATACCGATAAATTTATTGTAGACCTTGCAACAGGAACGGGTGATGTGGTCACGCTGGCAGTGATATGCGTACTGCTGATTATCGGAACACGTTTTTTCAGATTTATATGGCGTGAAAGCACGCAGTATGAAGATTATGTCGAGGTGACTAAATACAATTACCGCTTTGAACGCAGGCTGATGAAAAAGAATCTGGAAACCGACTATGAAAATAATGAAAAGGCTTCCGTGAACGATTCTCTCCGTAAGGCAACGGATACGGCAGGCTATATGATGACCGTTGCACTGCGTACTTTGCGCAAGAGCGCAACAAATGCAGTGGGTGTTTTTGCGTTTGGCGGTATCTTGGCGGTGTTTCATCCGATTATGCTGCCGATTGTGATTCTTCCTGCTGTTGCAAGCTACTACATTAACCGCCGTAAAATGATGTGGCAGTGGTGTCTGATGGACAAGTGGCAGAGTCTGGAACGGCAGCTGGAATACATCCGATATGAGGGAGAACGCTTTCATACCGCAAAGGATGTGCGCATCTTTGGGATGCAGCGGTGGTTCAGCGAGCTCTGGAGCCGCACGACGGAAAAACGCTATCGCTGGTATGAGCAGCAAGATGTAGTGGAACGCCGGTTTGATATTGACAATTACTGTGTTCGTGCCATTGGTAATTTTGCCGCATATGCGTTCATCATCCTGCAAGTAGCAGGCGGCAGCATTACGCCGGGTGAATTTGCACTCTACATCAATGCCATCAGTCTGCTGAACGATTCCGTGCAGGGATGGTGTGACAATTTTTCAGGATACCAATGGATCTCGGAAAATATGTCCTATATCCGTGACTATTACGATATGAAGGATAAAACGAATCGTGGAGAAGGTGCAGCGCTGCCGAAGGGACAGTGTGAGATCGAATTCAGAAATGTCAGCTACACCTATTTCGGGGCAGAAGAACCGACAATCCGCAACATATCCTTCACGCTTCATAAGGGCGAAAAGCTCGCACTTGTGGGACTGAACGGTGCGGGTAAAACGACGTTGATCAAGCTGATGTGCGGACTGTACACGCCCACCGAGGGTGAGATACTTTTGAACGGAATTCCAGTGAATGAATACAACAGAATCGAATATTTTAAGCTGTTTTCCACCGTTTTTCAGGATATCCTGACGCTGCCCGTAACTATTGCAGAAAACATATCGGGTTCCCATGTTCCGGATCGGAAGCGTGTACTTGACTGCCTGAAAAAAGCAGGATTATATGAAAGCGTCATGGCACTGCCGCAAAAAGAAAACACTCGTATGGGAAGAAGTCTGTTCGAGGATGCACACGAATTTTCCGGCGGTCAGCAGCAGAAATTAGCTCTTGCCAAAGCACTTTACAAGGATGCTCCCGTGCTTCTTCTGGACGAACCGACAGCTGCCCTTGACCTCATTGCGGAACAGGATATGTATTTGCAGTATGCAGAATTTGCAAAGGAAAAACCCAGCGTGTTTATTTCCCACAGACTTTCTTCCACACGGTTCTGTGATAGAATACTGCTCATTGAAAACGGGCAGATCAAGGAAGAAGGTACCCATACAACGCTGATGCAAAAGGGCGGCACCTATGCGGAACTGTTCGAAATGCAAAGCAGCTATTATCGAGAAAAGGAGGCAGGGACGACTGGCAGAGACGCAGAATAAATTATCAGCAAAGGAAAGCCGTGCAGTAATTAGACGAAGCCTTCAGTTTCTCGAAAAGAGCAATCCGGGCTGTATGTTTCGTGTTACCGTTTCCAATACCTTCGATGCCATTGTTGGATATGTAGGTATCTGGCTTGCGGCAATGGTTGTGGACGCCATCAGCCAGCAGAAGCCGCTTTCGGATATGCTTCTCATAGCGGCAATAGCAGTTGCTGTGCAGCTGATTTGCAGGATCATTTATAGGGAGATCAATCGATGGAAAGAATGCCATTTCTTTGAAATGAAGCGGAATATGCAGAAGACCCTGCTCGATAAAGTCATGACAATGGACTATGTTCGCATGGAAAATCCGAAAACACAGGATGCGTATGAGAATGCGAAACGACAGCTATTCGGCAATATGGGGATATTCTCGCTGTACAACAATTTCCCCTGTGCACTGGTTTCGTTACTTCACATCATCATCGGACTTGTACTGCTGTCACCCATTGCGTTCAAGCCTGCAACCGTGCAAGGTGGCTTCATAGGATTCATACAGTCACCTTGGGGGCTTGCAGTCATGCTGCTTCTGGTGAGCGGCTCGGAATGGTTCAAGGCGGCATATCTCAACGGAAAACAGATGAAGGTTTGGGAACAAGCGCAGGCATCCAAACGCTTCATACTGGCAAGACGAGTTACAAGTGCGTATTGGGGTCTTGTGGCAGGTGAGTATCGGAATGGCAAGGATTTTCGCATTTATGATGAATCTGAGCTGATTCTGACGAAGATGGATGAAAGCGCAGATGTACAAATAAAAGAATGGCAAAAGGCATTCAAGCAATCGCTGCCCTATGACTTTGCGTTTCAGATGATGAATATCGTCAGCAGGATTTTAATGTACGGCTTTGCAGTCATCCGTGCACTTTCCGGTATGCTGACACCGGGCGAGGTGATCGCCTTTGCACTCTATTTTACTGAAGTACAGAGTGGGATTTCGCAGTTTTCTGATTGCTATTCCATGGTGAAAATCTCTCCGCCATTCTGCAAACAGGTATTCGACTTTCTCGACATCTCCGACGAAAAATACATGGGTACGATCCCGACTGAAAAACGCACCGACAACGAGTACGAATTTGAATTCAGACACGTCTGGTTCAAATATCCCAGTTGTGAGGAGTATGCTCTGAGGGACATCAACCTCAAGTGGAAAATCGGCGAAAAGATGGCACTGGTGGGTCGTAACGGCTGCGGTAAATCTACGCTGGTGAAGCTCCTGTGCAGGCTCTATGATCCGACAGAGGGCGAAATCACCCTCAACGGCATTGACATCCGCAAGTACGATTATGCGGACTATATGGCGCTCTTTTCCGTAGTATTCCAGGATTCTCATCTGTTCTCGTTCTCCATGGCGGAGAATGTGGCGGCGAGCACGGAATATGATGCCGAGCGTGTGACAGAGTGCGTAAAGCGTGCAGGACTCGGCGAACGTTTGGAAACCATGCCGCATGGAATAGATACCTGTCTGTACAAGGATTTCGATTCCGAGGGTGTGGAGATCTCCGGCGGTGAGGAACAGAAGCTCTGTCTTGCAAGAGCGATTTACAAGGGTGCACCGTTTATTGTGCTGGACGAACCCACTGCTGCACTCGACCCGATTTCAGAGCATGATATTTACACGAAGTTCAACAGCATTGTGGGTACACGCACAGCGATTTATATTTCACACAGGCTGTCAAGCTGTCGTTTCTGTGATGAGATCACGGTAATGGAGAATGGGCGTATCGCAGAGCGTGGTTCACATGAAATGTTGCTTGAACAGCAGGGTGTGTATCAAAAACTCTGGGCGGCACAGGCGGAATACTATAAAGATACTGCCGGCGAATTATATGCATAAATCAAATGACCTTGTGGACATTGTATCCACAAGGTCATTTTTGTTATGAGGGGTTAATTTTCCATCACTTTCCTTTGACTGATACGTGAAAAGGTACTCAAAAGTAGGAAAACTGTCCTATTGCTTTTGGAAGAACTTTTCAAGTATCAGCAGGAGGTGCGTCAAATGACAACCGAAGAAAAGCGAAAAATTGACATTTTAAAACGAGATAGGAAAAGCGTAGCTGAAATAGCCAAAGAACTGAACTTGTCTCCAAATACAGTGAAATCGTATCTGCAAAGGCGAAAATCTCAGAACAGCTGTCTGATGTGTGGTATGCACGTTGAGCAAAATCAGGGTAGGAAACAAAAGAAGTTCTGCTCGGATAAATGCCGTGGACTTTACTGGAGAGAGCAGCATAAACAGTCAGACGGTATGACCGAATGTGTTTGTGCAGCCTGTGGCAAGAAATTCTATGCCTATGCGAGTAAGAAACGCAAATATTGTTCTGAAGTCTGCTATAGGAGGAGAAATGGATAAATTACAGCGTTTAACTGCATACAAGGTAACTGTATCCATTTTCCGCAAGTGGGTGCATGAAGGAATCATCACACAGGCAGAATTTCAAAAATGTGAGGTTAGAATCGCCAAGAAGTTTGATATATCTTTGTGCAGTATATACCGTGAAATACCTTGACTTCTGCCTTGGTATAGAGTTAATATGTGACACTGAGGAGGTGGAAGTGATGAAACGAGTGGTAGAAAAGGTTCAGTTTATCCCGAAAATGCCCGTTTTACTGAATGTTGCAGCCTATGCAAGGGTTTCAAGTGGTAAGGACGCAATGCTCCACTCTCTTGAAGCACAGGTACGATATTACAGTGAATACATCCAGAGCCACCACGATTGGCATTTCTGCGGTGTTTACGCCGATGAAGCGATGACGGGTACAAAAGAGGATAGGGAACAATTTCAAAGGCTTCTGGAACGATGCAGGAATGGCGAGATAGATTTAATCATCACGAAAAGCGTCAGCAGATTTGCCCGAAATACCGTTGATTCTCTTACTACTGTCCGTAAGCTGAAGGAAAAAGGTGTGGAGGTATATTTTGAAAAGGAGCAGATTTATACCCTCGATTCCAAAGGAGAACTGCTCATAACGATTATGTCTTCACTTGCACAGGAGGAGAGCCGTTCAATTTCCGAGAATGTCACATGGGGACAGCGCAGACGCTTTGCAGAAGGAAAAATCAGTCTGCCGTATAATCATTTTCTTGGGTACAGAAAAGGAGAGGACGGATTGCCTGAAATTGTACCGAAGGAAGCAGAGATCGTACGCTTCATTTACAGAAGCTTTATAGACGGACAGACAATTTATGCTATTGCAAAATCTCTGACAGAACGGAAAATCCCAACACCTGCAGGAAAGGAGAAATGGAGTCAGACGACCATTGAAAGCATTCTGACCAATGAAAAATACAAAGGCTCAGCACTTTTGCAAAAGCGATTTACTACGGATTTCTTGACAAAAAAGAAAAAAGTCAATGAGGGAGAAGTTCCTCAGTACTATATCGAGGAATCCCATGAAGCAATTATTTCACCGGAGGAATTCGAGGAAGTACAGTCTGAAATGGCAAGAAGAAAGAAATTAGGCAGAAAATACAGCGGCAGCACCATATTCTCTGCCAAATTGGTGTGTGGGGATTGCGGCAGCTTCTTTGGTTCAAAGGTCTGGCACTCAACTTCCAAGTACCGTCGTGTGATATGGCAGTGCAACAATAAATTCAAGGGTGAACATTTCTGTACAACACCGCATTTTTATGAGGATGAGATAAAAATACGCTTTATTTCAGCGTTTGCAAAGTTTTTTCAGAATAAGGATATGGTTATTGAAACCTGTCGGATGTTGATTGAGGAGCTTACCGACACATCTGCCATTGACGCAAAAATTGAAAGGCTGACAATGGAGCTTAACGATTTAGGCAGTCAGATCCGTGTGCATATTCAGAAAAATGCTGAATCGGAATTGAATCAGGAGGAGTACAACAAGGTTTATGATCAACTGACAGAGATGTTCAGCGAAAAGAAGAATGCCTATCAGAAGCTAAAACAAAAACGCACCCAGCAGCAAGGCCGTGTGGAAATTATGACTGCGTTCATCAAGGGTCTTGAAGAACGCACCGAAACAATTGACTATTTTGATGAGAGCGTTTGGAAGCTCACTGTTGAGAAAGTTACCATATTCCACGACGGAAGAATGATTTTTCAGTTTGTGGATGGGACGGAAATAGAAGTATAACAACATATCGCCCTGCTGATTTTATATGGTCGGCAGGGCGATTGTGTTTATGTTTTTTTCGTGAAGTGTATTATAATTAAAATAAAACACTAAAATCTGAATGTTCACGAAAAGTTTACATAGTAAATTTTTGTTTTCCTATTGACTTGCCCTTAGGGCAATGTTGTATAATGAATACAACAGGAGGTGATAGCATTGGGTTATAAGGTTAAATGGGTCGAAGAACATTTAGGTGTTACAAGGAAGGCACTTCGAGTGTTCGAAAAAGCTGGTCTTATGCCTGAGAACAAAGGCGGTCAATATCGAGATTATGATGATGACGATTTGGACAGGATTTGGACGATACGCGTTCTACAGGGAATGGGCTACTCACTTAAAGAAATAGCTACGATGATCTCTGATGATGAGTTTGATTTTGATATTTCTATATCTCAGAAGGTAGCACAGCTGGAAGAAAAAATAGTAGAGATGGAACGGCACTTAGGATATGCTAAGACCATCAAACTAACTGGGCGCTTTCCATCAAGACCAAATAAAATGGGAGAAGTAAAATGCGATGATTTTCAGAAGAAAGCTATTGAAAAATGGAATATTTCAAATGACCCACAAGCCGAAGTGTATGCACAAGTGGTTGAAGCAATGTTATCAAAATCGGATGAAGAGTGGGATAACAGCGACTTGGGACGATTGTTTTCTGTGTGCGAAATGATTAAAACTATGGATCCTGATTTACTTCTTGCAGAAAGCGTTCTACCTAAAGCAATTTGTAAACGCAAGGCATTGGAACCTAATCATCTAGATATTCAGTTGATGGTTAAACTCATATATGAAAGTCAGAATGCGTTTTACCAAGCTCAAGGTATGGCAGGTGAAATGACCAAAAAACAATTTTCACGTATTTATTCATCGAGTTACTTGGTTGGCGATGTTGCAAAGCTAAAGGTCAGTGAATTTAGCAAAGATGACTGTGAATTTATAGCTGAAGCAGTTTCAATATTTGGCGGCTATAAAAATTATGATGAATTAATTGAAGAAGAACTGAGACACGGTAGACGAGATGAAGGAGGCGATAATAATGAGTAATCTTGGCGGTTATCAATGGTTAACTACTGTAGCAAAAAAAGTCGGGGGACCTAAAAATCTCGTTTTGATAATTGCGGGAGCTGGTGCCGTGATTTATAAAGGCGGCGAGATTGTAGTTAAAAAGACTGTAAAAGAAATAAAGAAGAGAATGAGCCAAGAAAAGTTGCCGGAAATAGCGGATACAAAAATATATACTGTAACCGCAGAGGGTACGAGTAATGAGGGGTTAGAATTTAAAATAGGAGATCAATTTAAAGTATTGGAAACAGATAAGGACGCTGTTTTAATTGAAAAAATTGGTGACAGCGATAATCCCTATTTTATATCAGCAGAATTGCTGAAAAATATATCAAATTATAATTAGGAGGGTTTGTTTATGGGAAAATTTTCGAATGTAACCAGTAGTTGGATGGAAACTGCATCAGAGGATGAGTTGCGTTCTGTAGAAGACGAGATGAGAGCCGAATTGGATTCTATGGACTATGATTCTGATGATTATTTGCAGCTTGACTTGAAACGTATTGATGTGGTTAATGCTATTTCCAGCAGATTCCCGCTCAATTTGCCACATCGTGAGCATGGCTGGTATCTGCCAAATGATGATTAATTAAGATAGGAGTTGAAAAATTATGCAGATGTGTCCTTGGTGCGATAAGGTTTATGATGAGTCAGAATACAGTCATTGTCCATATTGCTCTGGTGAATTAGAGGATCCTGATATCGGAAGAAAAGTAAAGGATTGTCCTGACTGTGGCTGCATCATGTATTGGGATGAGTGTTGGGAGTGTTCTAATTGTAATTGCACAATCGATACTGACGAAGATGATTATGACAGTATTTTAGAAGGATAGCAAGTCTTATTATTGCAGACATAGCAATATGCCATTCTAAAAGAGGAGGTGAAAAAATGACAAGAGATGAACTGAAAGAACAGATTGATGAGTTAATGAGACAGTATGCTGATGAAGAAATTGATGGATCTACTTATGCACAAAAGATGATGGAGTTAACTACATCTGCTCAAAATGATGATGATTAATAAAAATCACCCTGCCGACCGTAATAGGTTAGCAGGGTAACTTTTTGCCCATATTCAATTCCTATATGCCAATCTCTACGCTCATGATAAACTTGAATTTCCACTAAACCTTCAAGAGGGTGCATCACAAGAAACGATAGCTCAAATTCGGGTGCATTTTTCGGGTTACTGGAAAACGATAGAAATGGGGATTTTTCGTATGTTTTTGCAAAAATCACCGATTTTTAAATTTTGTATAATCATTAGAAAACGATAAAAGCCACGAAACAACGCAGTTTCGTGGCTTTTTGACAGTTATTTTGCACCCGAAAATTGTATCAAAATAACCGTTGAATTATGGTGGAGGCGAGGAGAATTGAACTCCTGTCCGAGAACTCATTCATAGGACTTTCTACGAGCGTAGTTTACCGATTAAAATTCCCAAGCATAACCGCCGGTAAACGGGCTGAAAAGCAAGGTAGTCCGGATACGAGTCAAAGGAACGGACACTCCTGAGACACGTTGACCTCTGATCGACGCCCAAGCGGCAGCCGAGGTACTCTGCCGGAGGACGGAAGCAGACTTAAGCTGCTACCTGTAAACTTCTTGTGCTTACAGTAATATTATTTCTAGCGTTTATATTTAAACGTGGCGCAGTTTAAAGAGGATACACCGGCTCTGCTCGCTTATCGAACTTCAAAATCCCCGTCGAAACCTTTACGCCCCCATTAATGATTACGGGATTTAAGGCTGCGGTCGATTTCGCGTTTAGCGTCACGCTTGGCAGCGTCAGCGCGCTTATCATAGAGCTTTTTACCTTTACAGAGACCGAGCTGAAGCTTAACCCTGGAGTCTTTAAAATAGATACTCAGAGGGATAAGAGTAAGTCCCTCTTGCTTGATAGTACCGAAGAGCTTATTGATTTCCCTGCGGTGCATAAGAAGCTTGCGAACTCTCAGAGGGTCACGATTGAAGATATTGCCTTTTTCGTAAGGGGAGATATGCATACCCTTGATGAAAAGCTCGCCTTTGTCAATAGAACACCAGCTGTCCTTGAGATTGACAGCACCGAGACGAATAGATTTAACCTCAGTACCAACAAGCTCAATACCTGCTTCATAGGTTTCCAGGACGAAATATTCATGTCTTGCCTTGCGGTTATCAGCGATAGTTTTAGTGCCCTTGGAACGCATGATCTCAACTCCCTTCCTAAGTAATTATACAGCATTCCTCAGATAATGTCAACATCAAAAAGATGAAAAAACGGTGACAAAACGCACGATATCTGCCAAAAAAGGATGATTAAGAAATTTTTATGAGGAATAAAAATTTCTATTGGAAAAAATCGAGAAGTATGGTATAATAAACACAGAGCGTTTATTATATATTTATTTTGATTGTCCTCGCAGATACGCAAATCAAAGATTTGCTCCCTGCGGATCGGACGATTATACCATGCCCTTGCGGTCATGATATAATATAAGCTGAATCAAAAACAACGGAGGTAAAATATGAGAATCAGACATAAACCATGGGCAAAGCCTGAGCTGGAGGCATGTCCCTTTTACATAGAAAGTCCGCAGGAACAGAAGGGCAGATGGTGCGAGGCTTTTGCCGATAGCACAAAGCCGTTATATGTCGAGCTTGGCTGCGGAAAAGGCGGCTTCGTTTCACAGGCAGCTCCGGCGCATCCGGAAGCTAACTTTATAGCAATGGATATCAAGAATGAGATGCTGGTATTGGCTAAAAGAAAGCTTGAAGCTGCATACGAAGCAATCGGAAAGACTCCTGAAAACGTTCGTATTGCAATCCAGAATATCGAGCGCATTGATCTTGCATGGGATGAAAATGACAGGGCTGATAGAATTTACATAAATTTCTGTAATCCATGGCCAAAAAAGAGACATAAAAAAAGACGTCTTACGCACACAAGGCAACTGCTTAATTATAAGAAATTCCTGAAAGGTGAAATATGGTTCAAGACAGATGATGATGAGCTTTTCGAGGAGTCGCTGGAGTATTTTGCAGAAGCAGGATTCAAAGTTAAATTTCTGACCCGTGACCTTCACAGTGAAACGGGAATCGAAAATTTTGTGACGGAGCATGAGAAGATGTTCACAGAAGAGGGCAAGAAGATCAAGTTTCTGATTGCCGAGCCGTCCGGCGAACAGTGAGAGGTTAATATGGAATTCAGTAAGGAAATGAACAAGTTTTCGTTCGGATTTTCTTCCGAAAAAATTGCAGGAACAGGTTACGGAGTAAAAAAGTATACGGATATCACTATTGATGCAGGTACTCTGATGAAGTCTGAGAATTCTGCATATAAGGGGATAGGCTGCATTTCAGGAAACAACTCTTCACGCCTGCTTCTTGATTATAAAGCTCTGCATCCCGAAATTTATGAAGAGATACTCCGTCTGCTCTTTGAAAAGGGATACGGCGCGGAGCTTTCGCACATCAAGCTTGAATTTGGAGCGGATATAAATTCTTCTTCGGGAACTGAGCCTGCAACCATGCGTTATGCGGATGAAAAGCCCGATGTCACAAGAGGTGCAGGCTTTATATTTGCTGCTGACGCACTGAAAATCAATCCTGAGCTGACAATTGACCTTCTTCGCTGGGGAGAGCCAGGCTGGGTTAAGAACGCATTTGAGATCAGCCGTGAGGAGGGCTTCAAAGCTCGCTATAAATGGTATGTGAATACGATTGATGAAGCGTATAATAAGCTTGGAATCAGATTCACACATATCAGTCCTGATGCAAACGAAACAGGCGACGCCGATTCGGAATGGATCATCTACTTTGCTGAACATCTCAAAGCCGAGCAGGACAAGCCGTATGACTATTCAAGGATAAAGATAGTTGCTTCCGACGAGGTCGGCACCAGAACAATAGCAGACAAAATGCTTGCGGACGAGCGTCTGAGGAACTGCGTTGATATAATAGGTCTGCATTACACGACCTATGGCGATGAAAATACAGAACGTCTTTTCAATGAATTCGGAAAGGAGATCTGGTACAGCGAGGGAATAGCTCCGAGCAATGTTTCAAGACTTTCGTTCAAAAAAGATATAAGCGGACTCAGCGGACGCAACAGCGCTGTTGACATGGCGAACAGAATCATAAACGGCTGGAGTCACGGAAGAATGACCATGTATGAATTTCAGCCTGCTGTTTCGGCATACTACGACGGCTCATGCTACTATCCTAAGCATATTATCAAAGCTAACGAGCCATGGAGCGGTCACTATGAGATCGGAAGCGGTTTTTATGCAGCAATGCATTTTACTCGTTTTGTCAGAGAAAACTGGCATCCTGTACAGAGTGCCTGCTATGGCGACGGCGATGAGAATCACTATATAGAAAACACAACAGCGAATTATATGACTCTCATGTCCGAGGATGCCGCAGATTTTACGACTATTCTCACCAACGACAGCGATGCGACACGTCATTACAGGCTGACATTGGAGAACTGTGATTTCTCGGGAAAATACATCAGCTTTATAGAAACTGCGCCTCCCGGGCTGGATGGAATGTACAACAGCGGCTGGTTCAGGCTGATACAGGTCGATAAGATTACAGATAATTCATTTACAGTGAGCGTCAGACCGCATTCTATCCTGACGGTTACGACCCTGAGCGCTCCTTTTGCAGCGGGAACTGAAACAGTAAGAAAGCTTTCTCCTGAGCGTAAGCGGCTTAGTCTGCCGTATCGTGACAGCTTTTCCTATGAATCACAGGGCGAAAGCTTCCTCGCAGGCAGGGGAGGAGCACCGCTCTTCACAACTGATCAGGGCGGTGCCTTTGAAGTTGTCAGAAAGGACGGAAAAAATTACCTCGAACAGCAGATAACTGCTGATATAATGCCGAAAAACTGGCGATTCAGAGGAACTCCGGAGCCGATAACATGTCTCGGAGATGATTCATGGGCGAATTATTCAGCCAGCATAAAGGTAACTCTCTGCGGAGATGATGCTGAAAATTACGCAGGATTGGGAGTCCGCTACAATTCCGCTGTTGCGTGCGAGGTAACCTCAAACTGCGGATTTGCCGCTAAGATCTATAGTTCGGGAAAATGGGAGCTGCTGTTTATGGACGATGTTGTCGGAACAGGCTCACTTGACGGTTTTGACTCGGAAGCAGAGCATGATCTGATGATAACTGCTTCGGGAAGTATCTATACAGCTTACCTTGACGGAGCGGAGCTTGGAAGTTACAGAGAACAAGGAGTATTCCAGCCGAATGGAAGAATTTCTCTTCTGAGCGGATACCATAAAAACCGATTTGCTGAGCTTGAGGTGAAACCAATAGCTTCCGTACCTGCATATGCGGACGCCTGTGATGCTCTTGAACCTGAAATGCGCTATTTCGGAAATCCTGAGCTTCGGGCAATGGAGACATACAAGTATTCAAACAGAACAAATGCGGTTCTGCGGGCAGATTCAGGCTTTGAACTCGGATATAACGGCAGCGGATTTGCACTCTGCGGAACAGCTGAGCACGCCGTGATCAGAATTGAACTGGACGGAAAAGTTATCGCCGCGAATAAAAAAATCGGCGGAAGCGAGTATCGTCAGGCGTTCTGCCGCTGCGATTTATATGTTAATGCGAAACATAAATTGAAAGTGATTGTTCTTGAAGGAGAAATAATTCTTGATTCCGTCATTGTGTATACGGATTCTCAGAAGTATGGGGAATTCTTTGACTTTAATGAGAAAACAGCCGATGATAAAAAGATGCTGACTCCGGCAAAAGCTGCGGCAGCTGCGGCTGTCGGAGCTGCTGCACTGCTGGTTCTCAGAAAAGTAAAGAAGAAAAATAAAAGGTAAGAAATTTAAATACAAATACTAAAAAAATACTGGACAAATCCTTGATAGTGTGGTATAATAACTGAGATGAATTTGAACCCTTTAAGTTGATCCCGTGAGGTTAACAAGGCGTATCGCTGAAATTTATATTTCCGGATTATTTTATAGCTGTATCCGAATCTGTATATGTCTATGCGCTCGCTTGTTAACTCAAGCGAGCTTTTTTCATAAGGAGATTGTTGTGGAGAAAAAAAGAGTTATCATGGATGAAAAAGCAATGCAGCGAGCTCTTGCCCGTATTGCTTATGAAATTCTCGAGCATAATAAGGGGGCAGAAAATCTCTGCGTTGTCGGAGTTTTTTCAAGGGGAGCCGTTCTCGGCAGACGCATCGCCGTTAAGCTCTCAGAGCTTGAGAAAATTGACGTTCCTTACGGAGCACTCGATATTACTCCGTATCGTGATGACATCAAAGTTTCAGATCATGTGGAGAAAACTGACATTCCTTTCGAGATCAAGGATAAAAATGTCGTGATCGTGGATGATGTGATCTTTACCGGAAGAAGCTCCAGAGCTGCCCTCGACGCCATTATCAAACGAGGCAGACCGCGGTCTATACAGCTTGCAGTGCTTGTGGACAGAGGCCACAGAGAGCTTCCGATACGCCCTGATTATATCGGAAAAAATCTCCCCACAGCGCGCAATGAGTTAGTAAAGGTTGCAGTAAAAGAGAGCGACGGAACCGACTGTGTTACTATATATAATAATATCTGAACGGGAGGCAGTATGGAAAAATCAATCTTAATTAAAAATATCAGAGCTGTCGATGCGAAAAACGACAGGGTTGCTGATGTGCTTATTTCCGGTGAAAAAATTTCCGCTGTCGGAGAAAATCTCCGCTGCGGAGCCGACGAGGTCATTGACGGAACAGATCTGGTGCTCATGCCGTCGATCTTTGACATGCATGTTCATTTCAGAGACCCGGGCTTCACGCATAAAGAGGATGTTCTGACAGGCTGCAGAGCTGCTCTTGCCGGAGGAGTTACAGGCGTTGCTGCAATGCCGAATACAAAGCCTCCGTGCGATAATCCTGAAACGATCCGTTACATTATCGACAAGGCAAAGGATACCGGAGTTGATGTCTATCCCGTGGGCTGTATCACAAACGGTATGTCGGGCGGCGGACTCTGCGACTATGAAGCTCTTAAAGAGGCTGGCTGCATCTGTATTTCCGACGATGGACGTCCGGTGGAAAACGCAGAAATGATGCGTCTTGCTCTTGAGAAAACAAATGAAAATGGTCTGCTTGCGATTTCACACTGCGAGGATCTTGCGATTATCAACGGCGGAATCATGAATAAGGGCGATATTTCCGAACAGCTCGGAGTAAAGGGTATGGACAGGGTTTCCGAGGACATGATCACTGCGAGAGAAATTATTCTTGCACAGTCGGTTGATGCAAGAATCCACATTGCCCATGTCAGCACAGAGGGAAGCGTTGAGATAATCCGCTGTTCAAAGCAGCATGGAGTCAGGGTTACCTGTGAAACGGCTCCTCATTATTTCCTGCTGACCGATGAGCTGCTTCTGAAGCGTGACGCTGACTACAGAATGAATCCTCCGCTGAGAACACGCAGTGATGTCAGGGCTGTGATAGAGGGTATAAAGGATGGTACTATTGACTGTATCGTTACAGACCACGCTCCTCATGCAGCTGAGGAAAAGGCTGATTTTGAGAAAGCTCCGAATGGTGTTGTCGGACTGGAAACCTCATTTGCCGCTGCTTTGACAGGTCTCTATCACTCAGGCGAGGTAAGCCTGAAAAAAATAGTTGAGCTTATGTGTGTAAATCCCAGAAAGATACTCGGACTGGGAGCGCCTGCAATAGCAGAGGGCGAAACCGCTGACCTGATGATCGCCGATATCGGCAGAAAATGGACAGTTGAGCCTGATAAGCTCCATTCAAAATCACATAATACAGTTTTCAAGGGCATGACCCTGACCGGCAAGCCGCTTGTTACTATATCAAAAGGAAAAATCAGATACGACGAAAGGTGAGGTGTGCCATGTCTTTTGACAGACTTATCGAAAAAATTATCGAAATGAAGAATCCTACCGTGGTAGGTCTTGATCCTAAGCTTGAGTATGTTCCCGAATTCATTCAGCGACTTTATTTCGACGAGGACGGTTATACTCTGAAGGCTGCTGCAAAAGCGATTTTTGACTTCAATAAGGCAATTATTGACGAGATCCATGACCTTGTACCTGCAATCAAACCGCAGGCGGCTTACTATGAGATGTATGGTCACTATGGAGTAAAAACTCTTGAAAAGACCATCAAATATGCTCAGATCAAGGGTATGTTCGTTATGACAGACGGCAAGAGAAACGATATCGGCGCAACTATGGAGGCGTATACCAATGCTCATTTAGGAGCCGTAAAAATCGGCGACAACGAAATCGAGCCGTTCGGTGCAGACGCTCTCACAGTAAATGGATATCTCGGAACAGACGGAATCGCTCCGCTGCTCAAGGTGTGCAAAGAGCGCGACAAGGGTATCTACGTTCTTGTAAAGACCTCGAATCCCTCAAGCGGAGAGCTTCAGGACAAGCTCATCGGAGATACTCCGATTTACGCAATAATGGGCGATATGTGCGAGCAGTGGGGAGCCGATACGATCGGAAAATACGGCTATTCGGCAGTCGGAGCAGTTGTAGGTGCAACTTATCCGGAGCAGCTTGCAGAGCTGAGAAAAAGACTTCCGCACACAATGTTCCTTGTTCCCGGCTACGGAGCACAGGGCGGCGGAGCTGAAGGACTCAAGGGCGCATTTGACGAAAACGGGCTCGGAGCTATTGTAAACTCTTCCAGAGCTGTAATGTGTGCATATAAGAAAGAGGGCTGCGACGAAAAGGATTTCGCAAAGGCTGCCCGTAGAGAGGTTATCCGCATGAGAGATGATATCACCTCGTACATCAGTCTCAAATAAGCAGATTGAACGCCAAGTAAGCAGTTACCAAAATTAATATACATTTTATAATCATGAAAGGAATGGTAGAATGTCATTATTCAATCAGGGTGAAAAGGCTTATCTGATGCTTGCCAACGGACAGATTTTTGAAGGCAAAAGCTTCGGAGCAAAGGGAACAGTGTTCGGTGAGGTTGTATTCTCAACAGCTGTCGTAGGTTTTCAGGAGACACTTACAGATCCCAGCAACTATGGTCTCATCGTAACTCAGACATTTCCGTCAGTAGGAAACTATGGTGTGAACAGTGAGGACAATGAATCCGACAGTACACATCTCAGCGGATATGTTGCAAGAGAATGGTGTGACGCTCCGTCAAATTTCAGAATGGAAGGCAGAATTGATGATTTCCTCATCAAAAATAATGTAGTCGGAATCTGCAATATCGACACACGCTGTCTTACTCGTGTTATCCGTGAGCAGGGTGTAATGAACGGAGTCATCACAACTGAGGATGTCTATTCTAAGAAGGAAGAGCTTCTTGAAAAGGTAAAGGCTTACGAGATCAAGGACGCTGTCAAGAATGTCACCTGCACGGAAGCACATACATACAGCTGTGAAAATGCCAAGTACAAGGTTGTTCTCATGGACTTCGGCGTGAAAAAGAGTACGATCAGATCCCTTACAGACAATGGCTGTGAGGTAACTGTAGTTCCTGCGTATACAACTGCTGAGACTATCAAGTCAATGAATCCCGACGGAATAATGCTTTCCAGCGGTCCCGGAAATCCGGCTGACAATATGGACATCGTTGAAAATCTCAAGGAGATCCAGCAGCTCGGCATTCCTATGTTCGGAATCTGCCTCGGACATCAGCTTCTTGCTCTCGCAAACGGAGCTGAGACAGCTAAGCTCAAATATGGTCACAGAGGCGCAAATCAGCCTGTTATCGACCTCGAAAGCGGTCTTACCCATGTAACAAGCCAGAATCACGGATACGAGGTTCTGTGTGATAGTATTGATCCCGAAACAGCAGCAATTTCCCATGTCAATGCGAATGACAAGACCTGTGCCGGAATCAGATACAAAAACATTAATGCTTCAACCGTTCAGGTAAGTGCAGCGTTTTCATATGACGAATTTCTTGCAATGATGAATAAGGAGGTCAAGTAATATGCCGCTGAGAAGTGATATTAAAAAGGTACTCGTAATCGGTTCAGGTCCGATCGTAATCGGACAGGCTGCTGAGTTTGACTATGCAGGCACACAGGCTTGCCGTGCTCTTAAACAGGAGGGTCTTGAGGTAGTCCTCATCAACTCCAACCCCGCTACAATCATGACAGACAAGGCAATGGCTGATAAGATCTATATTGAGCCGCTGACTCTTGATGTCGTAAAGAGAGTTATCGAAATCGAAAAGCCCGACAGCGTGCTCTCCACACTCGGCGGACAGACAGGTCTTACTCTTTCAATGCAGCTTGCTGAGGAAGGCTTCCTTGAATCCCATAATGTTAAGCTTCTCGGAGCAAATCCTGAGACTATCCACAAGGCCGAGGACAGACAGGCATTCAAGGATACAATGGAGAAAATCGGCGAGCCCTGTATTCCTTCAAAGGTAGTTGAGACTATAGAGGACGCTGTTGACTTCGCACAGGAAATCGGATATCCCGTAATCGTTCGTCCTGCATTTACGCTCGGCGGAACAGGCGGCGGTATCGCTTATAATGAAGAGGAGCTTCGTGATATTTCCAAGAACGGTCTCAGACTTTCTCCGATTACTCAGGTTCTTATCGAGAAATGTATCAGCGGCTGGAAAGAAATAGAGTTTGAGGTAATCCGTGACAGCAAGGGCAACGTTATCACAGTCTGCTCAATGGAGAATCTTGACCCTGTAGGTGTTCATACAGGTGACAGTATCGTTATAGCTCCTGCCGTAACACTTTCAAGCGCAGAGTTCAATATGCTCAGAACTGCTGCTATCAACATCGTAAGAGAACTCAAAGTAGAGGGCGGCTGCAACTGTCAGTTTGCGCTTCACCCTGAGAGCTTCGAGTACGCAGTAATTGAGGTAAATCCCAGAGTTTCACGTTCATCTGCACTTGCTTCAAAGGCTACAGGCTACCCGATCGCCAAGGTTGCTTCAAAGATTGCAATCGGATATACTCTCGATGAGATCGTAAATCAGGTTACGGGCAATACCTTTGCCTGCTTTGAGCCTACAATCGACTATGTTGTAATCAAATTCCCGAAGTGGGCTTTTGATAAATTCGTATATGCCAAGAGAACTCTTGGTACTCAGATGAAGGCTACCGGCGAAGTTATGTCTATCGGTACGAGCTTTGAACAGGCTATGCTCAAGGCAGTTCGTTCAATTGAGCTGGGACTTGATACCTTCAACATGAAGAAGCTCGGTGAAATTTCTACAGAGGAGCTTCTCAAGCATCTTGAAACAGTTGAGGACGAGCGAATTTTCCAGGTGTATGAAGCGCTCAAGAGAGGAATTTCAATAGATAAGCTCCATGAGATCACTATGATCGACAAGTGGTTCCTTTCAAAGCTCATGAATCTCGTAAATCTCGAGAGATGGCTTGCTGACGGCGAGCTTACTGAGGAAAAATACAACACTGCTAAGCAGTACGGCTACCTTGACAGCACGATCGAGCGTCTTTCAGGACAGAAGTGTCCTCTCCGCAAGCGTGCTGTATTCAAGATGGTTGATACCTGTGCAGGCGAGTACAAGGCTGAGACTCCTTACTTCTACTCAACCTTTGACGAGGAGAACGAGGCTCGTCAGTTCATTGACAGACTTGACTCAGATAAGAAAAAGGTTATCGTATTCGGTTCAGGTCCTATCAGAATCGGTCAGGGTATCGAGTTCGACTACTGCTCTGTTCACTGCGTATGGACTCTCAAGGAAGAGGGCTACGAGGCAGTGATCTGCAACAACAATCCCGAAACTGTTTCCACAGACTTCGATACAGGCGACAGACTATACTTTGATCCCCTCACAAAGGAGGACGTTGAGGCTATTATTGAGACTGAGCAGCCTTACGGTGTAGTTGTTCAGTTCGGCGGACAGACAGCTATCAAGCTCACACGTCATCTTGCAGACATGGGTGTTAACATCCTTGGAACATCAGCCGACAGCATCGACGCAGCTGAGGACAGAGAGCGTTTTGATGAGATTCTTGAAAAATGCGGAATTCCCAGACCGCAGGGTCATACAGTAATGACTACCGAAGAAGCTGTAAAGGCAGCTGAGGATCTTGGTTATCCTGTGCTTCTCAGACCTTCATACGTTCTTGGCGGACAGAACATGATCATCGCTCACTCTGAGGCTGATGTGGTTGAGTATATGGGAATCATCACCAGCACAATGATTGAGAATCCTGTTCTTATTGATAAATATATGATGGGTACAGAGGTTGAGGTTGATGCGATCTGCGACGGCAAGGATTTCCTCATCCCCGGAATCATGGAGCACGTTGAGCGTGCAGGCGTTCACTCGGGCGACTCAATTTCGATTTATCCTGCACAGAATCTTACACCTAAGATTAAGGAAACCATTATTGAGTATACACGCCGTCTTGCAACAGAGCTTAATGTTGTAGGTCTCGTAAATATCCAGTATGTTGTTTACAACAATGAGGTATATGTAATCGAGGTTAACCCTCGTTCATCCAGAACAGTTCCTTATATCAGTAAGGTTACAGGAATTCCTATGGTTGACCTTGCAACAAAGATCATGCTCGGTTCAACTCTCAAGGAGCTTGGCTATGAGAGCGGTCTTTACCCTGAGGGCGACTACGTTGCAGTTAAGGTTCCTGTGTTCAGCTTCGAGAAGCTCCAGGACGTTGATACAATGCTCGGACCTGAGATGAAGTCTACAGGAGAATGCCTTGGTATCGCCAGAAACTTTGAGGACGCACTTCTCAAGGGACTGGTTGCTGCCGGATATGATCTCAAGAAGGAAGGCGGCGTGCTCATCTCAGTAAGAGATACTGACAAGCAGGAGATTATCCCGATCGCTGAACAGTTTGCACGCATGGGATTTGAGATCTACGGAACCTCCGGAACTGCAAGCATGCTCAATAATAATAATATTGAAACAAAATATGTCAATAAGATTTCCGAAGGCGAACAGAATGTGGTAACACTCCTCGAAAGCGGAAAGATCCACTATGTAATCTCAACCTCGGCAAAGGGAAGAATTCCTGCCCGTGACAGCGTTAAGATGCGCCGTAAGTCCATCGAGCGTTCGATCTGCAGCCTTACTGCAATTGATACTGCTCAGGCTCTTGCAAATGTTCTTGAGTCAGGCAGAACAATTGACGACGTTGAGCTTGTTGATATTACGAAGATTTAAGCGTATATTATATACAAATGCAAAGATTTGGCGGATAAACAATCCGCCATTCTTTTTATCTGCATGCGCCGGCAGCAATAGAATCAGAATTTACAAACTATACTTGCTAAACAAAACGAAATATGGTATAATAAGCACATCCGAATTTACTGAATATTGCGTTTTACAGTCGGGGAAATCCCCAAAAGGAGGTCAGAATGAAATACACACAAGGAAAATACAGAATACTTAAAAAATCGGCGATAGCAAAGGAAATGTACAGCTTTGTTATCGAATGCCCGGAGGTTGCAGCTATAGCTCAGCCGGGACAGTTTGTACATATCAGGGTTGACGGATTTACCCTCCGCCGCCCGGTTTCGATCTGCGAAATCAACGCAGAAAAGGGAACTCTCCGCATTGTGTTTGAGATAAGAGGCGAGGGAACAGCTGTTATGGCTCGTCTCAATGAAGGAGATTTAATTGACATGCTTGCTCCTCTTGGTCACGGATTTACAGTAGATCCTGAGTATAAGAGAGTTGTGCTCATCGGCGGAGGAATCGGAACTCCTCCCATGCTTCCTCTTGCAGGGATTTACGGTGAGAAAGCGTCAGTGATCACAGGCTTCAGAAGTGCCAACGCTGTGATACTTCAGGAGGATTTCAAAAATACCGGTGCTGAGACGATTCTTTGCACCGATGACGGAACTCTCGGAATTCACGGATTCGTTACCCAGCCATTTGAAGAGCTCGCAAAAAGCGGCGGGATCGACGCTGTCTATGCCTGCGGACCTATGCCGATGCTGAAAAATATTGCAAGAATTGCAGCTGAAAATGGAATTCACTGTGAAATCTCACTTGAGGAGCGTATGGCGTGCGGAATCGGAGCTTGTCTCGGATGTGCATGCAGAACTAAGAAAAATGATGAGGAATATTTTGCCCATGTATGCAAAGAGGGTCCTGTATTCAATGCTGAGGAGGTGCTCTGGTAATGGCTGATTTATCTGTTAATGTATGCGGAATTGATTTTAAGAATCCAATTATTCCCGCTTCGGGAGTTTTCGGTTACGGAAGAGAATATGAGGAGCTGTTCCCGCTCTCAAAGCTCGGAGGAATTGCAACGAAAGGAACTACTCTGCATAGAAGAAACGGCAATCTTGCTCCGAGAATTGCTGAAACACCATCAGGAATGCTCAATTCTGTAGGACTTCAGAATCCCGGAATCGACCACTTTATTGATGTTGAGCTTCCGAATCTTCTGACTAAGGATACTGTAATCCTTGCAAATTTTGCCGGTTCAACCGTAGAGGAATGCGTTGAAGCAGCTGAGAAGCTTGATCAGACGGATGTTCACATGCTCGAGCTTAACATCTCCTGCCCGAATGTGAAACAGGGAGGAGCTGCTTTCGGTACAAGCTGTGAAATGGCGGCTGAGGTTACTTCTCAGGTGCGTAAGGCAACGAGCAAGCCTCTCGTTGTAAAGCTCTCGCCGAATGTAACAAGCATTGCCGATATCGCTAAGGCTGTTGAAGCTGCCGGAGCTGACGCAGTTTCACTTATCAATACGCTGCTTGGAATGAGAATCGACATCAATACAGGCAGACCTATTCTCCGCAATAATGTAGGCGGTATGTCGGGACCTGCTGTATTCCCGATAGCAGTAAGAATGGTGTGGCAGGTCGCTAATGCTGTGAAAATTCCTGTAATCGGAATGGGCGGAGTTTCAAGCGGAAAGGATGCAATTGAGCTTATGATGGCAGGAGCGTCCGCAGTCCAGGTCGGAGCTGCAATCTTCACTGACCCGTATGCACCGATCAAGATCATAGACGAGATGAACGAATTCCTTGACAGCAAGGGTATCTCAAGCGTTAAGGAAATAATCGGTACAGTTAAGCCATGGTAGATTGGAGTAAGCGATGATAATAATGTCAGTCGATTTCGGTGATTCACGAACAGGAATCGCTGTTTGCGGCAAAAGTGAGATGATAGCTTCTCCCGTCTGCGTGATTCAGGAAAAGGACTTCACCCGATGTATCGAAAAGACCGCCGAGTTAGCCAGAGAGCACCGTGCGGAGGAAATAGTGGTTGGATATCCTAAGAATATGAATAATACTGTCGGCGAGAGAGCAGAAAAATGCCAGCTCTTCTCGGAAGAACTGGCTAAGCTTACTGATTGTCCTGTAAGACTCTGGGATGAGCGCTGTACGACGGTTTCAGCGCACAACTATCTCAACGTAACAAATACAAGAGGCAAAAAGCGTAAAGCTGTTGTCGATGCAGTTGCCGCTGTGATCATTCTTGAAAGCTATCTCGAATACAGAAAAAATTCGGGACAGTCTACATTATAGCTGAGGTGATTTCGTCGAGCACTGTACCTGCTGCTCTGAGAGCCTTACCTGCATTCTTCTTTATGCTGTGTTTCTTTTTTGAACTTGCTGAAGAGAGTGCATAGCATACGACTCCGACAGCTGTGCCGGCGGCTGCACCTTTAGCAATTGATTTAACATCCATATTTATCTCCATTCCCGGGTTGTCACGGGAAACCGTCTTTGCGGCGGACGGTGCACCGAAGTCACAGAAAACGTTCTGTGCATGCTAAGGCAACACAGCACAAAGCACGCCGGACGGCTTTGTACGCAATCTGCTTGCATATTTTCCGTTATCCTGCACAAAAATCCCTTGACATACGACAGTATGCCTGCGGTCTTTTTATGCATTCTAACGAAAAATCTGTCGGCGCATCTTCCGCACAATCTTTGTGCGGTGCTGCCCTAATATTTTTAGCCGTAAATCAGATAATATACATGAGGCACAAAAATGTATAATCTTAATATAGTACTTGCAGAACCGCAGATCCCTCAGAATACCGGAAATATTTCCAGAACCTGCGCTGTTACGGGAGCAAGGCTTCATCTCATAAGACCCTTTGGATTTGAAATTTCCGACAAGCATCTCAAAAGAGCAGGACTTGACTACTGGGATAAGCTGGACATAAGCTATTATGACAGCATGCCTGAATTTTTCGAAAAAAACAAGGGCGGTAATTTTTTCTATTTCACAACAAAGGGAAGGAGCGTTCACAGCGAGGTCAGCTATCCGAATAATTCCTATCTCATATTCGGGCGAGAGGATAAAGGACTTCCCGAGGAGCTGCTCCACAATAATCCTGAGCGGTGTGTGAGGATTCCTATGAGAAATGAGCTGAGAAGCCTTAATCTTTCAAATTCCGTGGCAATAGCCGTCTATGAGGCACTCAGACAGTGGGATTATCCGGAGCTTTCACGAGAGGGAAAGCTGACTCAATACGAATGGTAAAAGGAGGAAAAATAATGCAGAAAATCTTAATTTTGACTGATTCCGCATGCGACCTGACCAAGGAAGCAATAGAAGAGCTTGGCATCAGAGTAATTCCGTTCACCATCACATTCGGAGACAAGAGCTTTAAGGAAACCTTCGATAAATCGGCATTCGAGGTTTACGAAATGATGGAGAACTTCAATGATATTCCGAAAACAGCACAGATAACAGCTTTTGAGTTCGAGGAAAACTACAATGAGATCTATCAGCAGGGATACACTGATATTATCTATGTAGGAATTAATTCAAAGGGTTCAGCAACATACAATAACTCTATTATGGCAAAGGAGAGCTTCTTTGAAGCTCATCCCGAGGCTAAGGACAAGTTCAGAATCTACAATCTTGACTCGACCTGCTATACGGGAGTTTACGGATATCCGATAACAGAAGCTGTGAAGAAGATCAAGAAAGGTGCGTCTGCGGAGGAAATCGTTGCTTATTTTGAAGAATGGTTCAGCAGCGTTGTTGTATTTGCAGTTCCGATGACTCTGAAATATGCAAAGAAATCCGGAAGAATCTCAGCTGCCGCCGCATTTGCAGGTGAGATGCTCGGACTCAAGCCGCTTATCCAGTTCCTCGACGGAGGCACTGCTACTCTTGAAAAAATCAGGGGAGAGAAGAATATTATCCCCAAGATGATGGCTTGTCTTGAGAAAAATATGGTTCCTCAGACTCCTTACATGATGGTATGCGGCAAGGATGATACTCTTGCTAAGGAGCTTGAGAAGGAAATCATAAAGAAATACGGCAGAAAAGCAGAGTCCTATTTCAATATAGGAGCTGCCGTTGCGGCAAATATCGGTCCTGATGTAATGGGAATCATCTGCCGAAGAAAGAAGTAAATTAAAGCAAAAGACCTGTTTTCAAAATGAAAACAGGTCTGATTTTTTTATAAAAGCGGCATAATGACGATTCCCAGGATAATTACAGCTGCAACGATCAGCACAGCAATTCTCAATCCGAGAGTTTTATCCTCCTGAGGAGTCTTATCAGCTTTTACTGATGTATTTGCTTTATTGGATTTTTTGTGACTCAAATCAAACACCTCTTAATGTCTTTTTTTAGTACGCTTCTTGCGGTCGGGCATGTAATCCATACGGCGTCCGGAGTCTTTTGCCGAGCCGAATTTTCTGCGTCTCTCGCTGTAATGCTCCTTGCCCTTTGCGACAGGATATTTTTTCTCATTTGAGCTGCCCTTGTACAGCTTTACCTCGACCTGATGGCCGTTGATCCTGATGAAGTTCATAGCGTCGATAATGTAATCGGACTCAGCTTCGGGAACCTCAACAGTTGTGTGATTATCAAAGATATCAATTTTGCCGAAGTCACGTCCTGTCATGCCTGTTGCATCAACAAGAGCACCGAGAATAAAATTCGGAGCAATTCTCTTGTTTCTGCCTATGCTGATATCAACTTTGACTGTTTTAGTATCGTTTCTGCGGCTTTTTTTAAGAGGTCTGGGAATATCAAACTCAGGCAGAGCAGCGATTTCCGACTGAATTCGCTCGCTGATGAGACGTGCAGCAAGCTCTTTTACGTTGATTCCCTGACCCTCAAGGCGTTCAATAATGTCATAGGCATCATAGGAAGGAGTAATTTCACTTGAAGCAATTTCAGTGACAATATTTTCTTTCTTCAGTGCGATAACATCGGATTTCTGCGGAAGGGGAAGCTCGGTTATAGTAGATTTCGTATAGTGAGCGATATTTTTCAGCTCAAAAACCTGTTTTCTTCCGCTGAGGAGAGTGTACGCAACTCCGGTACGTCCTGCACGTCCTGTTCTTCCGATACGATGGATATAGTACTCATTGTCCTGAGGAAGGTCATAGTTGAACACGGCGTCGATACCGCTGACATCAATACCTCTTGCAGCAACATCCGTTGCAACGAGAATTGAGATAGCACCGCTCTTGAAGCTGTTCATGACCTGAGTACGCTGTCCCTGCTTCATGTCACCGTGAAGCCCTGTAGCCTTGAAGCCGCTCTTGATGAGTTCTTCTGTAAGCTCGTCAACCATTTTCTTTGTGTTGCAGAACACCATAGAGGATTTCGGAGAATATGCGGCGAGGAGAAGCTTCAGAGCGTCGGTTTTGCGACCCATAGCAACCTCAAAGGAGTACTGCTCAATAAGCTCTACAGTTCTCTGAGCAGATTTGATTTTAATCTGAATCGGGTCGGTCTGGTACTTTTCGGTAATAGCAAGAATCTCCGGAGGCATAGTTGCAGAGAAGAGAACAGTCTGTCTGTCCTCAGGAACTCCTGCAAGAATAGTCTCAATATCCTCACGGAAGCCCATATTAAGCATTTCATCAGCCTCATCGAGTATAACAGTGCGTACAAAGTCGAGTTTGAGAGTGCGTCTGCGGATGTGGTCGAGAACTCTTCCGGGAGTACCAACAACAATATTAGCGCCGCGCTTGAGCTCATGGATCTGCTTCTCCATGCTTGCTCCGCCGTAAACAGCAGAGGTTTTGACGCCTCTTTTGAATTTAGCAAACTTGCGGATTTCCTCGCACGCCTGCATAGCAAGCTCACGGGTAGGGCAAAGAATAAGCACGCAGACCTTGTTCGAGTCTGCATAGGAGATACTTTCAACTGCGGGAATACCGAAAGCGGCAGTTTTGCCTGTACCTGTATTGGAGCGTCCGATAACATCACGGCCTTCAAGAAGAAGGGGAATACTTTTTTCCTGAATCTCTGTCATATCCGAGAAGCCAAGCTCCTCAACGGCAGAGAGAATCTCATGAGATAAATTTAATTCGTTAAACTGCATTATAAATCCTTTCTAAAAAACAAAAACGGGACAAAATCCCTTTTAACATAATAACACATCTGTCTCTCATAGTCAAGGGAATAAATGGCAGTGTCCGATGTAAATATTCTGTGAATTCAAATAAAGAAGAACTCTCCCGATCTGTGCATTATTCAGTCGTGGAGCTCTGTATATATCAGAACAGACTAAAGCCGGCTTTTCAGCCGGCTTTAGCGAAGTAAGGAGAAGAATAATGTGAAAAAATTCACAGCGACGACAATCGTCTATGGAGAATTAAGAAGATTTCAATTATTAGAGAGATCAGCGGGGGAGACGTCCTTCCTCTTCTTCAGCAGGAGCTTCCTGAGTTGACTCTTCTTCTTCAGCCTCAGCCATATTAGCATTTGCCTCCTGAAGAACAAGTGTGATATCTATATCCTGACCGTTACGGGTAATTGTAAGAGTAATTTCCTCGCCAGCCTTGTACTGATTCTTGATCTCGTTCAGCTCGTCGGAGGTTGAAACAGCCTCGCCCTGAATACCGATGATAACATCGCCGACCTGAATTCCTGCAAACTCAGCAGTACTGCCCTCCTCGACGCTTACGACATAAACGCCCATCGGGATATTGTAGTAGCTGGAAACAGTTTCGCTGACATCTCTTGTACCGATGCCGATCTGAGGTCTGCCCTTAACGTACTTGTAGTTAATGAGATCATCAATAATAACCTTAGCCTCGTCAATCGGAATAGCGAAACCGAGACCCTCTATGCTGGCAGTAGAAGAGTAGCTGGAGGACATTTTAGCGGAGTTGATGCCAATAACCTGACCGCAGCTGTTAAGGAGCGGACCGCCTGAGTTACCGGAGTTGATAGCGGCGTCAGTCTGAATGAGGTTCATATTTTTCTCATTTATGGAAATCTGTCTGTCAAGAGCCGATACGATACCGCTTGTAACTGAGCCGAAGAGATCGAAACCGAGAGGGTTTCCGATAGCGATAACAAGCTCGCCTACTCTGAGTTCATCGCTGTCTCCGAAGGTAGCAGGAGTGAGGTCAGTAGCGTCTACTTTAAGAACGGCAATATCTGTTTCTGTATCGTAAGCGATGATTTTGGCTTCAAGCTCGGATTCATCCGAGAAGAGTACGGAAACCTCTACTGCGGCTCCACAGTTGTATTCGCTTTCATCGTAGACAACGTGAGCGTTGGTAACGATATAGCCGTCAGCAGTCATAACGATACCTGTACCTGTACCGACCATCTGCTGAGGCTGAGACTGACCGCTGTCACCGAAACCGAACATGCCGCCCCAGCCGCCGAAGCTGTCATATGACTGAGAGGATGTATACTCAAAAGTAGCGGAAACTCCGACAACAGAGGGCATAACCGAGTCAACGATATCAGGGATGGACATAGCGTCCTCTCTTGCAGCAAGCTCGATCAGGCTTGGGATATCCTCGTCCTCATCATCCTGTCTGGAAGCGAGCTCTTTTCTGGCATCATCGGAATCAGTAGCTTCGACAGAGTTCTCATCGAAATCCGAGACCTTGGGATTATTTTCATTGAAATATTTATATCCCTGAACAGAAATACCTCCGACGATTGCAAGTGAAAGCACAAAAGCAATAGCTTTAAGTCCTCTGTGTTTTTTAGGCTTCTTTTTTGAAGAAGGAGGAGTATTTTCAGAAACATAGCTGCAAGAGCTGAGGTTCTCCTGGTTGTTTTCATTTGGATTCATGTTGTTGAAGTTATCAGACATAAAAAACATCCTTTCTATATAGCGGGAGCTGCTCTGTTGAACAAGCTCTTTAATTTCTATAATTATATTATAATCTTTAATGTGATAATATTATGATAGCGCATAGAAAAAAAAGGTTTTTTGTGTGAAAGATGAATTCCATAAAAGTGAAAGCTCCCGGAAAAACCGGGAGCTTTGAATTACTTATTGTTTTTAGCGAGG
>JAFTPG010000079.1 GCA_017463375.1 Ruminococcus sp.
GAAATTAAAAACTAAAAAGTTTTAGGAAAGGAGTTTGAGGATGACTCCCCACAGTGTGGGGAGATGTCAGCGAAGCTGACAGAGGGGACAGGCGACGGTTAGGAGAACCCTTTTTCAAAAGGGTTTTCCTCAATATTACACATATATACTTCCGTACAAGCAGTCGTCTTACAGCTAACCGGCATTTCTTTTTATGCAAAGTAATACTGCGGCTTGAGAATATCCGCTTCGATTCTTAGCAGACGATTGTATTTCGCAGTACGGTCGCTTCTGCATGGCGCTCCTGTTTTTATCTGACCTGCATTTGTTCCGACTGCTATATCCGCAATTGCTGCTTCCTCGGTTTCGCCGGAACGATGCGAAATTACCGCTGTATATCCGTTATCCTTGGCAAGTCTCACTGCGCTCAGAGCTTCGGTAAGAGTGCCTATCTGATTGTATTTTATCAGAATGGAATTTGCAGCTCCGCAATCAAGCCCCTTTCGCAGATATTTTGTGTTTGTTACAAAAAGATCGTCTCCCACCAGCTGCACCAACCCTCCGAGCTTCTCGGTAATGCTGCTCCAGCCGTTCCAGTCCTCTTCACCCAGAGGGTCTTCAAGAGAGATTATCGGATACTTTGAGATCAGATCGTCCCAGTAATTTATCAGCTCCTCCGTATTCATCTTTGTACCACGCTTAGGAAGCGTGTACATTCCGTCCTTGTACCATTCACTGGATGCCGCATCAAGTGCGATCTTTACATCTTTAGTCGTATATCCTGCCTTCTCGATTGCTTCAAGAATAACCTCGACAGCTTCCTCGTCCGAACCAAGATCAGGGGCAAAACCGCCCTCGTCTCCGACAGTTGTGCTGAGATTCTTATCTTTCAAAACCTTTCCGAGACTATGATAAATTTCGCAGCCCATTCTGAGTCCTTCCTTAAAACAGCAGGCTCCGACCGGCATTATCATGAATTCCTGAATATCTACGTTATTCGAGGCGTGTGCTCCGCCGTTAAGAATGTTCATCATAGGAACCGGCATCCGATCAGCATTTGCTCCTCCTATGAAACGATAGAAGGGCAGATGATAATGCTTTGCAGCTGCTTTTGCCGACGCCAGCGATACTGCAAGAATCGCATTGGCTCCCAGATTGGATTTATTCTTTGTTCCGTCCAGATGAATAAGAGCGCCGTCAATTCGTGCAATGTCAGCGGCATTCATGCCTCTCAACGCAGGAGCTATCACCGTATTAATGTTTGAAACCGCTTTCTTTACTCCCTTGCCGTTGTATCGTTCGTCTCCGTCACGAAGCTCAACTGCTTCATAAATTCCTGTTGACGCTCCTGAAGGCACGCTTGCTGCACCTATCGTGCCGTCCGACAGCATAACCTCTGCCCTGACAGTAGGATTTCCTCTTGAATCAAGTATCTCAAATCCGCAGATTTTTTCTATTGTTAACCCTGACATACTATACCTCCGAAAGTAAATGAGGCTTCTGCCTCTCTGATGAAATATCCCTGACGCATACCGCATACGGGGCATTCCAATGGCGCTTCACTGCTCTCGTGAATATGACCGCAGTTGAGACACATCCAGCGTTCTGTTTTATCAGACCGGAAGAGCTTGTCCTCACGCATGAGCTTTGCATAATACTCAAAACGCTGCTTATGATAGTTCTCAATCTCAGCTATAAGCGTGAATTTTGACGCAGCTTTATGATATCCCTCTTCTTTTGCCGTTGCTGCAAATTTTGGATACGCATCGCTGAATTCTTCAAATTCATTGTTTACGGATGTATCAAGGAGCTTTTGGATGTCATCATACACATCCGCCGGATATCCGGCTGTAATTTCTACATTTCTGCCTGCTGATTCTTTGAGAAGCTCATAAAAGATCTTAGCGTGCTGCTCCTCCTGTGCGGCTGTAAATCTGAAAACTTCGCTGATTACATAAAGATTCTTTTCAAGAGCTGTCTGTTTTGCGAATGTATAACGGTTTCTTGCCTGACTTTCACCTGCAAAGGCTCTCATCAGATTCACTCTTGTCTGACTTTCCATAAAATTATTTTGCACTGTAAATACCTCCCGGATTTAATGATTATATTATTCCGCTTCAGATGAAGATTATACGCTTAAAATACATTTTGTATTTTTACAAATAAACTAAAAATTCACATCTTCAAATCACTGAATTTGATTGACAAATTATGACGTTTATTGTATATTTAGATTATACTATTGTAGCGTTCTGCGTCCGATTCCGGTTTGCACTGTACCGGTTTCAATGATGCTTTTTATTTTTGGTGTGCCGCTGTCCGGAAATGCGGCAGCCGGTTTTGTCCGGTTCTGGAGTTTTTATGGCTGTTCCTAACGATCCTATTATTTTATTGAGCTATATCAATACTCAGCTGAGAGATAATTTCGAGAGTCTTGATGACCTTTGCAAAAGTCTCGATGTTTCCAGAAGCGAGATCGAAGATAAATTGTCGTCCGTCGGATACGTCTATGATGTAAATCAAAATCGTTTTAAGTAACTGATGCCTTGTGCGTCAGAATAGGAGGCTTTGCAAATGAAATTGAAATCTTGTGTTGCAGCCGCTGTTTCTGCAGCAATCACTCTTTGCTCTTTGAGTACTTTGGCAGTATCAAATGCTGAAACTGAGCAGCAGACTTATACTGTTACCTATAATGTTGATACTGAGATCTTCGATGCTGAGGATCTGGCACTCTTTGAGTCGTATGAGCTTGAAGAAGGCGATTATGTAGATATCGTTGACCTTGATGTTGTTACGGATACTCTCACTTTAAGCGGATGGTCCTATGACGGTGTTTTCCTCTATGAGCCGGGCGACTACTTCAGAATGCCCGCTCAGGATATCGTTCTTGAGCCTGTCTGGATCGACGAGGATTCCCCTTATTATAACGTGTCTTATAATTATGAGAACGAGGAAGAGGGTTGGTCAGTTATGAATCCTGACGCATTCCCGAATTTTGATTATCATCCGGGAAGTGCTATTCAGGTATGTACAGCTACCGTTATGAGAGACGGATACACTCAGATCGGCTGGAGATACAACGATCTTGCACTTGACAGCTCCAAGAAATTTATTATGCCTGAAAATGATGTTGTTTTTGAGCCGAACTGGCATCAGAACTTCCATGTTCATTATGAAGCAGGCGATGTTGACAGAATTAACGGTACAGCTTCTTATGTATTTACTAAATATGAGGGACTTACATTCGATTTAGCTGATAGTTCACGTCTTTCACGTTCGGGTTTCACTCTTTCAGGATGGCTTTCAGATCTTGACGGTCAGGTCTATAAAACAGGAGCGCAGTTTACAATGCCCTCCTCAGATGTCCATTTTACAGCAGTTTGGACTCCTAAAACATATACCGTTGTATTCAAAGTAAACAACGGAACCAGCTCGACAATTAAGCTTTCAGGAGAAACGGATACTGCTATTATCGCTCCTGAGTGCACATATACCAAAGAAGGCTACGTCTTTGCAGGATGGGACTATAATGGTACTATCTATCAGCCGGGTGATGAGTTCATTATTCCAGGTGCTCTTCCGGGATTAGGAATTCAGCTTACCGGTGTCTGGGTTGAGCCAGGTTCTCTTGAAACTGTCGATTCTCTCACTCTTGTAGAAGCTCGTAAGCAGTATGTTAACGGCGAAATCACAGCCGAAGAACTGCGTGCGGTTGCAGATTCTGTTTTGGGTAAATAAATAAAAATTTAACCGGAGGTAGATTACCTCCGGTTTTTATTTTTATCCAATTACTCCCAGTCCCTCGAGAAGCAGTTTTGCTCCGATTATAATCAGTATCGCACCGCCTGCAAGCTCTGCCTTTTTCTCATATTTGCTGCCGAATTTGTTGCCTATCAGCACTCCGACAAATGACAGAACTGCTGTGATCACGCCGATAAGACAGACAGATAGCGCTACGTTTGTTTTTTCAGTTGCAAAGACTATTCCCACGGCAAGAGCGTCAATACTGGTCGCAATCGAGAGCAGCATAAGCTCCTTGAAGTCGAATTTATATGCTGCTGTTACTTCATCTTCCTCGTAAACTGCCTCGAAAATCATTTTTCCTCCGATAAATCCAAGTAGTATGAATGCTACCCAGTGGCTGAAGGATGTAATATATTCTGCAAACTGACTGCCGAGAAAATAGCCTATGAGCGGCATGAGAGCCTGAAATATACCGAATGACAACGCTGTGGCAATGCCTCCCCGATAATCAAGCTTTTTCATGCTGAGTCCCTTACAGACCGATACTGAAAATGCATCCATAGCAAGGCTGACCGACAATAAGATGATTTCTGTTAACTTCATAAAAAACGTCCTTTCAACAAAAAATCGGGCACATAACTGTACCCGACAAAAATAGACTCAGGTACAGCAAATAAGCCATACATGAGTCTCGTTATTTAAGACAAGCCGGATCGCCGGAACGATCAGTATGTCGACTTGCCGCATATTCAATATATGCCAACTACTCCCCCACGAAAGTAATAAAATTATACCATATATTGCTTTGTTTGTCAACTCATGGAGCTGTTAGAATTGTATGCACATACTAACAGAATAATGATAATAACAGGGCTGTTATAGTTTGTACTCCATAACATAATCATCCATCACATAACCGCCGCCGATATCAGTTACCACGGAGTCGATGACTTCAAAGCCGATCCTTTTGTAAACATTGATAGAATGGTTGTTATACTTGTTGACAGTAAGGTAAACCCGCTTCTTTCCTGCATTTCTCGCTTCTGTAAAAACGCTGTTCATCATAAGACGAGCTATTCCCCTGCCACGCTTATCCTGTTTCAGATAGAGCTTGCTAAGAAAGTATCTGTCGTCAGATTCCGGCTTCGCACCGATATATCCGCAGATCTCACCATCATCATATACAGCGTAATATCTGTAATTCTGCTTCTCTATCTGTGATACCATTGCCTGATATGACTGGAACTTTTCTACCATGTAATCTATCTGCTGAGCTGAGAGGATCTCCGAATAGCATTCGTGCCATATCTTTTCCGCAAGCTCAGCGATTGATCTGAGTTCTTCACTTGCTATAGCTTCTTTAATTTCAATAGCCATAATTCCTCCAAAAGAAAAGGACGGTACATGACCGCCCTGAATTTACGCAACTAGTCCTCAGCAGGCATTTCCCAGTTGTGGTATACATTCTGAACATCATCGTTGTCCTCAAGATGCTCAAGGAGAAGATTCATCTTTTTAATGTGCTCCTCGTCAGTGAGAGTTGTGTATGTAGCAGGAATCTGCTCAACCTCAGCTGACAGAATATTATAGCCCTTGCTTGCAAGGCCCTCACGAAGAGCGTGAAGATTCTCGGGAGCGCATTCAGCTTCGACAGTTTCATCATTTACCTCGAGGTCGTCGCCGCCAAACTCAAAAATATCCTCCATAACAGCGTCCTCGTCAAGACCTGTGTTTTCGAGAATGATTATACCCTTCTTAGAGAACATGAAAGAAACACAGCCGCTTGTACCAAGATTTCCGCCGAACTTGTCAAAGTAATGACGAACATCACCGGCGGTTCTGTTTTTATTGTCAGTGAGGCACTCTACGATAACAGCGACTCCGTTCGGACCATAGCCCTCGTAAATCATTGTTTCGTAGCTGTTCTTATCCTCACCGCCGGCAGCCTTCTTAATAACTCTTTCAATGTTGTCATTAGGCACATTGTTTGACTTTGCCTTAGCAATGAGGTCTCTGAGCTTACTGTTATTATTCGGATCCGGGCCGCCTTCTTTTACACAGACAGTGATCTCTCGTCCGATTTTTGTGAAGATTTTACCCTTTGCAGCATCGGTAGCCTCTTTTTTACGCTTAATATTATTCCATTTTGAATGTCCTGACATAAATATTTCACTCCTGATTATTTATCATCAATTAATATATCTGAATTTATTATGGTCTCAAACAATTGGCTGATACGTTCGTTCTGTCCGGTTAAATATAGATATCCAAGCAGACTCTCCAACGCTGTAGCTCTCCGGTATTCAGCAGCGTCGGCATGCTTCGGAATTGTATTTCCCGTAGCATTTCTGCCTCGTTTCAGAATTGCCTGTTCCCTTTCAGTGAGTTCATCAAAGATAACGTCATACGCTTTTGACTGAAATTCCGCACAAACGAGCTTTATTTTCATTGAATGAAGCTTCGATACGGGCATATTCGCCTTACGCAGAAGATATTCTCTGACAAGCGTATCATACACGCTGTCACCAAGAAAAGCCAGCGACAGCGGACTGTATGAACCTGCCTCACGTTCTGTTAAAAAAATTTTATCCATATCATCAGCTCACATAGTCGAACTCAAAGCCCTGGAGATTAACTGTATCTCCCTCGGAAATACCTAACTCCTCCAATTTAGCAATAATGCCACTGTTAATTAAAACACGCTGGAAATACTGGAGCGATGAATAGTCGTCAATATTGATAGTTCTCATAATCGGCTCGATCCATGGAGCCTCAATGTAGTAAACATCATCCTCGACTGTAATCTCGAATTTCTGTCCGAGTCCAGCCTTTTCATCAAGCTCAGACTGCGGAATCGGATCGGGCTCGTATTCTTTTATAGGCGGAAGCGTGTCAAGCACCTCAGCAACTTTCTGTATCAGCTCAGAAGTTCCCTGAGTCGTAGCCGCTGAAATGCAGAAAAACGGAATTTCCTGCCCCTCGATGTAGCTGCGGAAGTCCTCTATCTGTTCCTCGGTTGCCATGTCAGACTTATTCGCTGCGACGATCTGAGGTCTCTGAGCAAGCTCCTCATTGAATTTAGCAAGTTCAGCATTGATTATCTGGAAATCCTCTTTAGGATCTCTGCCCTCGATTCCGGACACGTCTACAACATGCACGATAAGACGGCATCTCTCAACATGGCGAAGGAATTCATGACCAAGACCGACGCCATCGCCTGCGCCCTCTATAAGACCGGGAATATCAGCCATGACGAAGGATTTTTCTTCCTCTACCTTTACTACTCCGAGAACCGGTGAAAGCGTAGTGAAATGGTAGTTTGCGATCTTAGGCTTTGCAGCGCTCACAACGGAAATCAGCGTGGATTTTCCCACATTAGGAAATCCTACGAGTCCCACATCTGCAAGCAGCTTGAGCTCAAGAGTCACTTCAAATTCCTCACCAGGATATCCGGGCTTAGCAAATTTTGGAATCTGACGGGTAGAGGTCGCAAAGTGGACATTTCCCTTACCGCCGTTTCCGCCCTTTGCGAGAATCTTAGGCTCGTCCGTGGACATATCAGCCATAATTCTGCCTGTGGAAGCCTCACGGACTACAGTACCTCTGGGAACCTTTATGATAAGCGGCGGAGCGCTCTTTCCCGTACAGTTTCTTGCAGCACCGTTCTGACCTCGTTCAGCAACGTATTTACGCTTATATCTGAAATCAATCAAGGTTGAAAAATTGTCGTCAACCTGAAAAACAACGTCGCCGCCTCTGCCGCCGTCACCGCCGTCGGGACCGCCTGCCGCAACATACTTCTCACGATGAAACGATACAGCACCGTCTCCGCCGTCTCCTGCTTTGATTTTTATTTTCGCCTGGTCAACAAACATTTTTGCCTCCTTGACATAATTGTATTACTTTATTCTCTATTCAAACAAGGAATATTATACTCAATAATTATTACATTAATGAAAAATCCCAAGCAAACGCTCGGGATTTATGCCACACAAATTCTCGTAATTACTGCTCTGTATAAACAGAAACCTTCTTACGATCACGACCGTAACGCTCAAACTTTACTTTACCGCTTACAGTAGCGAATAATGTATCATCAGAACCGATACCTACGCCCTCACCGGGATGAATGTGTGTACCTCTCTGACGAACGAGAATGTTGCCAGCCTTAACGAACTGACCATCAGCTCTCTTAACGCCGAGTCTCTTAGCCTCAGAGTCACGACCGTTCTTTGTAGAACCTACACCCTTCTTATGAGCGAAGAACTGCATACTAATTCTTAACATACTTACACCTCCGAAATAGTGATTTTAATTGTTTTCGGGAACTCTTCAAGGATAGATTCAAAATGCTGTTTCAAATCCTCCAAAATGATTGCGGAAGCCGAGCTTGTCCGTGAAACCGAACATTTTATCAGGTTATCACTGATGAGCACATCCGGCTCGAAGCCCAGATCGTTGAGCAGATTCATAGTCAGCTGGACAGCAGAAGAAACCGCTGCACAGACTACATCCTTACCGCTTACATCATAACCTGCATGCCCGCAAATCTTAAAACCGATAAAAGCACCCTTGGATTTAAAAAATTCTGCACGAATCATGATTAAGCCTTGATAGCTTCAATCTTCACCTGAGTGTAAGGCTGTCTGTGACCCTGCTTCTTCTTCTCACCCTTCTTGGGCTTGTAAGTGAATACAGTGATCTTCTTAGCCTTGCCGTTCTTCAGAACCTTAGCTTCAACAGCTGCACCTTCAACATAAGGAGCACCGATCTTGAGACCGTCCTCAGCACCGAGAGCTACAACCTTATCGAAAGTAACTGTCTCGTCAGCCTCAACTGCGAGCTTCTCGATAAAGATGATATCTCCTTCGTTAACCTGATACTGCTTTCCGCCTGTTTCAATAACTGCGTACATATTGTGGCACCTGCCTTTTCAATAAACTCGCTGCACCGGGTGCTGTGAAATCACATCTTTAAGACCCGATAACATGCGGCAATAGTATTTTATCATAACTCGACTGATTTGTCAAGCATTTCCGCAGAATTTTTCTGTGAAAGTTTCGGATCAGAGCTTAAAAGTATTCCCCTGCACATAGTACAGGGGAATTAACGGTGTTACCAGACCTTATAATCCTCAAGACCGATCTTATATGAGGTTCCGGGAACAAAAAGATCCTTCGGCTCGTGACCTGCTTCGTGAGCTTTTTTAAGCTCTCTGAAAGCAACACTGTTGGAAACGATCTTCATTACCCTCTCCTTTTCCGGCTTCTTCTGGAGGTAATCAAGAACAGCCTGCTGAATATAGAAATAGGAGCGAAGCTGAGTTTTCTTGAACTCAATATTTGAATCGTCCTGCATCAGAAACAGACTGTCGCCCTCCTGATAGCCCATAGTGAGCTTAGCGAGAATCTCCGGAATAAAGATTCTGATTTCAGCTGCAAGAGCACGATTGCCTTCTGTAAACTCCTCAACCTGTCTCATCATTTCCTGATAAGCCTCCGGAGAATTGCATGCCTCCATAAGAGGAATGGTTTTCTTGGCTGCATCAATAACAAGCTTCTTCTTGAAAGGACACTTATCATCTTCACGCTGAACGAAAATCATGTACTGCTTCTCAGAGACAAATGTCTCCGCAGGTCCCCAGGATTCAATGTATTCCTTGAAATATCTGTGAAGTGTGGAACAAACAGTACCGTTTATACGAACCTCAACGATTTCTTTGTCCTTATACTTAGCAAGGAAGATTCTTACCCAGTAATATTTTTTGGAGCCAAGAAACTTCGGAATCTCAGACTTGATGAAATTCATGATAGCTGTAGGCTCTTTATCATTGCTCACACCGATTCTTACAATTGACTGTGCATACATATCAAAATCATAGTGCTGCATGAGATAATTCACCGAGATATGTGTCGGATTCTTCTTCTGGGTTGACTGGTTAAGCGGATGCCAGAGTCCGCCGAAGAAAATTTCAACAGACATCTTGATTGCGTCCTCTTCTGTCTTGCCCTGTGAATCCACAGGCTCAATAATCGGTTCGTCAAATTCATCATGCTTTACGATATAGATTACCTGGAGGAGGTGAACTTCATCCCTGACCTCATTTCTTCCGACCTGAATATCAATCGTAAAGCCTTTGGGCATGATCACACATCCGTCGTAAAGAGTGCCCTGCAGCTTGTCGTTCAAAGATTCCAGCACGAGCTGCTTGATATCTTTTCCCGTTGATTCGGCTTCAGCCGCCTTGTTCTTTTTCTTAAAAAAAGCCACTTATATCATTCTCCTTTGATTTAATTATATCAATATTATGCTTTGCATATTATTTTTTTACAAGCTTGACAGCTGCCCAGCCATCCTTAACTCTGCTGTCGAGAGCCGTAAAGCCTGCACCTTCAACAGCATCAACAACCTCATGCATACGCTCTTCAATGATTCCTGAAATTATGAGGATTCCGTCTTCCCTGAGATAACGTACGAAATGATCCTTCATAGCAATAAGCACGTCAGCAACTATATTCGCAGTGATCATATCGTAAGCAGCGTCAATCTTATCAGCAAGAGCCTCATCCGAAAGAATATTACCGCAATATGTATGGTATTTTTCAGCTGGGATGTTGTTCTTCAAGGCATTCTCCATAGCCGTCGCAGCCGAGTTCTCCTCAATGTCAACAGCAACAGCGCTCTCAGCTCCAAGAAGCATTGCGCCGATTGAAAGAATACCGCTTCCGCAGCCCATATCAAGGAGCTTATCCCCTGTATTAATACTCGTTTCCATAAGCTCAAGGCAAAGTCGTGTAGTATTATGCTGACCTGTACCGAAGCTTGAAGCAGGGTCAATTTCGAGAATTATACGATTTTCGGTGTTTTCGTACTCCTCCCATGAAGGCTTGATAACGAGCTTTTCGCCAACTTTAAGTGGCTTAAAGTACTGCTTCCAGTTATTAGCCCAGTCCTCCTCGCAAATATTTGAAAGCTCTGCTTCGAGACGACCGTAGGCTTTTTCAGAATCATTATCCTTCATCTCGGCTAGCATCGCCTTAATTGATGAAAGCATATCAGCTCCCTGGGAATTGCCCGGAAGATAAACTGTCACACAGGTCTCACATTCAGAAAGCCCCATCAGGTCATCATCTATGTAGTCCCACTGACCATTTTTGTTTTCAAGAAAATCGTTGAAATCCTCAGCGTCACGGATAGCAAATCCCTTGATTCCGATATCCATCAGTCTGGCGCAGAGCAAATCTATGCCAGCCGTTGTCGTGTATATATTAACTTCGGTCCATTCCAACAAAATCAACTCCCCTCATTATTCACAAATCAGCGCCAGATATCTGAGAACGTCGCTGTTATCGACGATACCGTCGCCGTTTATGTCCGCAGCATTGATCTCACACTCACGCAGCATGGAAATTCCATCAGGCAGCTCGCTGAGACTTGCGATGTATTCATTCAGAAGCGCCAGATCAAGTCTGTCAGTTTTTTTATCATTATTGATATCGCCGGACGCCTGATTTATCGGTGCTCCGGCATATGTCAGATCGTTCATGTTGATCCAACCCTTTTCAGCTCCGAGCTGGATGCATCCCCAATCACCGTTTACAGCAGTGATCTCAACGATGTAACCATTCAGAAGTGTTTCAATCACATTAGCGCTGGCATTCGCAGAAGCCAGGATATCAGCGGAGGCATTTGAAGCATAGTACTCGCCGAGCTTCCATTTCTCCGTAGTCGGTGCAGCTGTAGGAGCCTGAGTTGTAGGCTGAGAAGCAGCTGATGAACTCTGAGGAGGATTTTTGCCTGTGAAAACTCTGAGCTCAGTTATATTGTAAAGCGAATATGCGTCAAACAGATTTGTTTCGTCTTTGGCAGGGTCGATCATGTAAACCTCAGAACCAACGATATCTTCAACGAACACCCAGTGTCCTCCGACGTTGCAGGTCATGTAGTATCCCTCTTCGAATATCGCCTGCATCTCAGCAGCCTTTCCGCTCTGGGTAGAGGATGTGAAGCTGTACTTCTTAACGAATTTAATCTCGGGAACGACTTCAGTAATCTTTCCCCAGCTCGCGATAGCTCCGCCTGAAAAAGCATTTATTGAATTCAATGATTCAGCAAAAGTTCCGGGATTAAAGCTTTCGGGATCCTTAGCGCCTGAATGTACAGCCAGAATTGCCAGCGAAGTAACAAGGCAGCCTGAACTTGACATTGTCTGGCTGGAGCTTCCGAGGTTGATACTTCCCCATCTTGGGTCAGCCTGTCTCCACATACGATAATCTTCAGCTGCGGAGGTTCTTATTCCATGCATCGGGTACAGGAGGATTCCGAACATAGCAACAAGAACCAGAATAATACCGAGGAACCTTCTGGTTTTGCAATTAGTCATAATAAACTCCATTCTGCCGCAAAAACTTCTGGACGATCCGCTGCGGCAGGCGTATCATCCGAAAAAACATCATAATAATGTACTGTAACCTGAAATCATTACTGGCAAAGCTTGTACGTTTTGCACTGCAAAAAAATCCAAGTAAATTTATTATAACATATTTTTGCTCTCACTGCAAGCCATTTTTATATAAATATCATGAAATTTCTTTTGGTTATTTTGCACAAACACTTTTTGAAGATATTGTGTATTAAGGCATAAAAAATGTGCAGCCGAAACTGCACATTTAGTATTACTGAATATTATCAATATTATTTTCCTGAACGCTCTCTGCCTGATCAGCCATCATTGCCTTTTTAGCCTTGCGTGAACCGATAAACATTGCTATAAGACCGATTAAGCCTACTACAGCTCCTGCAATTCCAGCAAAGAAAATAATTCTCGAAGAGCCAAGATCCTTATCCTGAATAATCATATCAACACAATACTGATCAATATATTCCTCAACGTCATCAGTCAGGCAATCAGCGATGTAGTCATCTCTGTAGTCAATAACCTTAGCGTCAGGAGCCTCAGTGATAACACCGGAAATATCGAAAGTAAGCGACGGCTCCTTCGGATAATCATCTTCAGAGGCATTTTCATCATAAGCCCATTCCATGTACTTCTCCTCGAAGTCATACCATGCTTCAACCATTTCATCGAGCTTTGCTGCCTTATCCTTATCCCCTGTAGCATACACTAATGTAAGCGGCTCATAATCGCTCTCCATATCTGTATACCAATCCTTGTTGTAGGATTCAATGAGATAAAAATATGTTTCCTGTGTGCCGGTCTCAATTCCGTATCTGGTACGAGTAACCTCCTGAACGGCAATCTGATCGTAAACGTAGTAAACCTCACCCTCTACCTTAGCAGCCTCATCATAATCCGACTTGACGGATTCATTAAGTGAAACAGTCTTGTCACTGAATGAAAGCATTGCGTCCGATGCAAAGCCGAATGCTGCAATAATGCCAAAAATAAGGAGAAATGCGAAAAGTGAATTCAAAAATTTCTTCATATAAAACCTCTCTTATGTAGTGAAAATACAGGGCACAGCAGAAGCCATGCCCTGAAAAAATTACTTGATCATCTTTGCAACTTCATCTGCAAGATTATCTTCCTTCTTCTCGATACCTTCGCCGCGCTCATAACGGATTACGTCAACAACCTTGATTGTGCCGCCGAGCTTCTTAGCTTCTGCATCAACATAGCCCTGAACTGAAAGCTTGTCATCCTTAACGAATGCCTGCTCGAGGAGACAGTTCTCGCTGTAGTACTTGCCAACCTTACCATCAACGATCTTAGCACGAACCTGCTCGGGCTTGGAAGCCATCTTAGGATCCTCAGCCATCTGAGCGAGCATGATCTCCTTCTCCTTCTCGATTACCTCAGCAGGAACCTGCTCACGGCAGAGATAAGGAGCATTAAGAGCTGCTGACTGCATAGCTACATCCTTACCGATAGGAGCAACTGCGTCTGCGTCAAGCTCTGTATCGAGCTGAACAAGAACACCGATGCTTCCGCCGTTGTGGATATATGAAGCAAGCTTACCCTCGAGTCTTACGAAACGACGGATAACGATATTCTCTCTAATCTTCATACCAGCAAGCTCAGTAAGAACATCGCCGACTGTAGCTGTGCCGCCGCTGATAACCTCAGCCTTGAGAGCTTCAACGTCAGCAGGATTCTTCTCGATGATTGTATTTGCAACGCCGCTTACGAAGTTCTTGATATCGTCTGTATTAGCAGCAAAGTCAGTCTCTGTGTTTACCTCAAGGAGCACACCTACATTGCCGTTAACAACTGCTGCAACGATACCTTCTGCAGCTGCTCTGCCGCTCTTCTTAGCCTGTGTAGCAAGACCTTTTTCTCTAAGGAATTCGATAGCCTTGTCCATATCACCATCGTTAGCTTCAAGAGCCTTCTTACAGTCCATCATGCCAACGCCTGTTGACTTCATAAGTTCTTTAATTTCCTGAACGGATACCTTTGCCATTGTAATTACCTCCTGTAATTTATCGCAAAAACCCGAATATTTGAATTCGGGTTTTATTGTATTTTATTGATATATAATTATTCAGCCTCTGTCTCAGCAGCTTCCTCTGCAGGAGCTTCCTGAACAGCCTCTATATTGTCATCGCCCTGTCTGCCTTCGATGATAGCGTTAGCGATAGTATCAGCGATAAGCTTTACAGCTCTGATAGCATCATCGTTTCCGGGAATTACATAATCAACCTCGTCAGGATCGCAGTTTGTATCTACGATAGCAACGATCGGGATGTTGAGCTTCTTAGCCTCAGCTACAGCAATCTTTTCCTTTCTGGGGTCAACGATAAAGAGCGCAGAAGGAATCTTCTTCATTGTCTTGATACCGCCGAGGAACTTCTCAAGCTTCTCAATCTCGAGGTTGAGCTTAACAACTTCCTTCTTAGGGAGAAGATCGAATGTGCCGTCCTCTTCCATTGTGTGGAGCTGTTCGAGTCTCTTGATTCTTGTCTGGATTGTCTTGAAGTTTGTGAGCATACCGCCGAGCCATCTAGCGTTTACATAGTGAGCGCCAGCTCTTGTAGCCTCTTCCTTAACGGAATCGCCAGCCTGCTTCTTGGTTCCTACGAAAAGAACCTCGCCGCCCTCAGCTGAAAGGTCACGAACGAACATGTAAGCTTCTTCAAGCTTCTTAACTGTCTTCTGGAGATCGATAATATAGATACCGTTTCTCTCTGTGAAAATGTACGGAGCCATTTTCGGGTTCCATCTTCTTGTCTGGTGACCAAAGTGCACGCCAGCTTCAAGAAGCTGCTTCATTGATACTACTCCCATTGTGTAGTCCTCCTTAAATTGGTTAAAATTTACCTCCGCCCGACTTAACTTGCGAGCGACTCCGAAACCGGAGCACCGAGCCGCAAAAGTACAAGCGTGCGAATTGTTTTAATATTATATCACAAGCTTACAAATTTTGCAAGCACTTTTTTCTTGTTTATCTGAACAATTTTTCCGCAAATATTTTCCGATTATTTGTTGCTCCTGACGATAAAGTACGTTCAGAACGTCTTATCAGGATCACATCATGACCAATCACCTCGATTTCCCGGCAAGGTATTATTATATCTTCATCCTTGCCGAGAAGCCCGAAAAGCTTATCTCTGCCATAAATGATCAGTGCAGCTATCTCAGAAGTTTCCAGATTCATCCGGACATCGTCTATGAAGCCAAGACGTTCTCCTGTCAGAATATCAATCACTTCCTTTGTCCGTATATCCTCCAGACTGCATATCATTCTCATCCCTCCGCATGCTTAGTATTAATAAGTATGCGGAATCAGCGAGAATTACGCCTTATCCGACATGAATTCCTCAAAGCTCATGTTTCCGCCTGTTGCAGTGTAGGCGTAATATGTGAGAACATACGATGCGTCAAGGGCGTCTATAGCTCCGTCGGCATTAGTATCGGCACATTCTTCTTTTACTCTGTTGGATGGTATCCCGACACCTATTGCAGCGCCTGCATAATACTCCAGAATCCATGACGCATCAAGCGAATTGATAGAACCGTTAAAATCCACATCGCCGACAACGCAGTTTTTGAATGTGATATTATGAGCTGCTGCATAAGCATAAGCTGCTGTGAAATTATGACCGTATATTACAAGCTCGTCATTATAGCGATCATAGTCGTAAGTCGCATAGCCAAAGGCATGATCTCCGATTACCTCAACAGAACGAGGTATATATACCCAGTTAAGATTCTCTGCTGTCAGGAACGCCTCTTCGCCGATTTCGGTCAAGCCATCCTCAATATAGACACTAAAAGTGAACAGCGTATGATTGAACGCACTCGGACTAAGTTTTTCTACGCTTGAGGGAATAACAAGATTGCTGATGCTCGTAAGCTGAAATGCACACCATTCTATATTCTTCAGTCCCTGCGGAAGATCAGCTTCAATAAGTGATGTGCATCCGCTGAAGGCATGCTGTTCAATCGTTTCAAGATCATCAGGAAGCTGTACCTTTCTAAGATTCTCACAGCAATAAAATGCACCGGCGCCTATACTCACAACCGTATCCGGCAGATCGACAAACGTAATGGCAGAGTTGTTCTCAAAAGCATCATCGCCTATTGAGGTTACTTTTATGCCATCTATCTTGTACGGTACATAAACATGAACATCACTTCCGGTGTAGGCTGTTATTTCTATTCCGCCTGTTTCTTCGGAATATACGTATTCGTAATCCTGATAGGCAGAAGCCGCAGCCGATAAAGGCATTGCCGTCATGATATTGAGTACTGCTGCTGATGCGGTTAAAACTGATAAAAATTTCGTCATTTTTTCTCCTTATAATCCGAGATAATCAGTAAAGCTTCCTGTGCCGCCTGTTGCAGTGTAAGCATAGTAGGTCAGAACTTCCGAGGCGTCAAGTGCATTGATCTCTCCATCGGCATTTACATCAGAGCAGTCCGTCTGCACTCTTGTCAGGTCATAGTCTCCGTTAGTCGCTTCCGAAGCATAATACGACAGCATCATCGACGCATCAAGAGAGTCGATCGCTCCGTTGAAGTCTACATCTCCCATTACCATTTCCCTGAAAGTAATATTATTTGCAACTGCATACGCCCAGCCTGCAGTGTACTCGTGACCATAAATTATTAAATTTTCATTGTAACGGATGTGATCAAAACTGAAGTAGCCAAAGGCATAGTCTCCTATCTTTTCAACCGAAGGAGGAATATATACCCAGTCAAGAAGTTGCGCCGAAAGAAACGCCTCTTCCCCTATCTCTGTAAGCCCATCCTCAATATATACAGTATGTGTTCCGGTAGTGTTATTGAATGCTCTTTGTTCTACAAACTCAACACTTGAAGGAATTACAATATCCCTTATCCTTGTCCCCTGAAACGCACAATTATGTATATTTTTCAGCTTGTCATCTACATATATCCAATCAAGACTCGTACAGCCGCTGAAAGCATGGGCTTCAAGCGTTTCTACGCCTTTCATCACAATTGAGCTGAGCTTTGATCCGTAAAATGCGGATTTCTTTATTATCGTGACCGTTCTGGGCAGAATAACCTGCCCCGCATACTCATTCTCTCTGAACGCACTCTCGCCTATTGATGTAACGGTTACACCGTTTATCGTCTCGGGGATATCTACATAACGATCTGTGCCGAGGTAACCGGTGATTTCGATTTCCTGCAGATCGTTTATGTACTGATATTCAAAATCCTCATAGACAAGCGTCTGCGCCGATACTGGCATTACGGATAATGCTCCGACAGCTATACTTCCGGCAATCAATGTTGATAAAACTCTATTTTTCATCATATCTCTCCTCGACTATTTCTTAAATTTCTTCATAACTGCACTCACAATGAGTCCTACAGCCGCCACTCCTATTATGATAAGCATTGCTGTGATGGGCGTGCTGTCTCCTGTTACAGGCGAAGCCTGGGCTGCTGTTATCATATTTCCAATCATTTGCTTTTCCTCCTAGAATCTGAAATCACGTTTACCCTGCTTTATATCCGCAAGATTCTGCGTTACGATTTTTCTGACCTTTTCACTGGGAACGTTTTCTATTTCCCGTGAAATAAGTTTTTCTCCGATGTTTTTTGTATCTTCGGAAGCATAGTCCTCGAGATACTCCTGCAAAGTCATCAGCGCATTCGGATGACAGCAATTCTGAATCTGTCCAGCCTTGCACAATGACATGAATCTGTCGCCGGTACGTCCTTCACGGTAGCACGCCGTGCAGAACGACGGAATATATCCCATAGTCATAAGCCAGTTTACAACTTCATCGAGAGTTCTTCTGTCCTCAACATCAAACTGAGCCGAGCTTTCATCCTCCGGTTCCTCATCAGCATATCCGCCTACGCTCGTTCTCGAACCTCCGCTTATCTGTGAAACTCCGAGATGAAGCACTCTCTCCCGGCAGGCTTTGCTCTCTCTTGTCGAGACGATCATTCCCGTGTACGGAACGGCAATCCTGATTACTGCAACGATCTTGGCAAAAGTATCATCATCGATTCCGTTGTCAAACTCGGATGGGTCGATATCATCCGCACGGCGTATTCTGGGAACAGAGATCGTATGCGGACCAACTCCGTGAACTGCTTCAAGATGTTCAGCGTGCATCAGGATTCCTGCAAGCTCATAGCGGTAATTCTCCAGACCAAAAAGAACTCCGAGTCCGACATCATCAATTCCGCCTTCCATTGCCCTGTCCATCGCCTCGGTATGATAAGCATAATTATGCTTAGGACCGGTCGGGTGGAGCTTCTCATAGCTCTCCTTGTGATACGTTTCCTGAAAGAGGATATATGTGCCGATTCCTGCTTCCTTGAGTCTGCGGTAGTTTTCGACGGTAGTAGCGGCAATATTCACGTTCACACGGCGGATGGCTCCGTTTTTATGCTTTATTGAATATATTGTATTGATACACTCAAGGATGTACTCGATCGGATTGTTGACCGGATCCTCCCCTGCCTCGATGGCAAGACGCTTGTGTCCCATATCCTGAAGGGCTGTAACCTCTCTGACAATTTCCTCCTGTGTGAGCTTTTTTCTCGGAATATGACAGTTTTTCGCATGATACGGACAATAAACACATCCGTTTACGCAATAATTGGACAGATAAAGAGGTGCAAACATAACGATTCTGTTTCCGTAGAAATCCTTTTTTATTTGCTCAGCAAGACTATATATCTCTTTGTTGATCTCTTCAATGTCACAATCGAGCAGTAATGAAGCCTCTCTGTGCGTCAGACCTTTCCGCAGTCTGGCTTTTTCCATCACTGATCTCAGCAGCTCTGCATTGGATTTATTCTCCTCAGCAAATGCAAGCGCTGCAGCTATTTCCTCATGGCAGATAAATTCATCCGCCTTCATTGATTTCGGATTATACATATATAAACAGATTCTCCTATTTTATCAGATTTACATTCAAAATTATAACACTTTGGATTGATTATGTCAATCTATTTGTTGTGAGGTAAATGTATCATTTCTGCTCAGATGTGCATTTCTTGCGGTCCTTGTATATTTTCTCCGAATTGTATTGACTTTCTTTATGGATATTGATATAATTGTAATATCTTATTTTTAATCTACAAACAGTTAAAGGAGATTTTTTCTATGAAGAAACGTATTTCTGCCATGATTCTTTCGGCAGCAATGGCTGTATCGTCTATCCCCCTCTCTCATTTCTCTGCGTTTGCAGAAAGTACTGAGCTGTTCAACGATACCTTTGAATCCGGCTTCAGCGGATGGGCTGCCCGCGGCGACTCTGCCGTAATTGAGATCGTAAACACCGCTTCACATTCAGGTACAAAATCGCTCTATGTTACCGGAAGAACCGTCAACTGGAACGGTGCAGCATGCGCCAAAATCAAAGAGCTCCGTGCTGGTCAGACCTATGACCTCAGCGCATGGGTAATGTATGACGATGAAAACGGAAACGCTCAGGAGCAATTCAACCTCCAGATGCTCTACAAGGACGCTTCGGGCGATGAATGCTACAAGTATATTGCAAATACTCAGGCATCTAAAGGAAGCTGGTCGCAGATCAAGGGAACTGTAACAATTCCCGAGGACGCTACAGGCGTTACTATTTACATTGAGTCACCTAATGCTACACTCAACTTCTATATTGACGATATTATCGGAATCGGCGAGCCTGCTCCCGAGGGCGAAACAACTGAGGGCTTCTTCGACGATTTTACTGACAGCACTATGCTCTGGTCCGGCAGAGGAGACGCTGTATGCACTGTTGCTGAGGGCGAAGGCGTTGACGGCGGTGACTGTCTCTTTACTGAAGGACGTTCAAAGCTCTGGAACGGTCCGTCATGCAATAAAACTCTCGTTATGAATCCCGGCGGATTCTATAAGATGAGCGGCTGGGTCAAGTATACAGGTGAAGAATGGAGCGACACCCAGACGCTTACTATGAATATGCAGTTCCAGCAGAACGGTAAGGAATGCTATGTAGAGGTCGGCAGAGTTACCGCAGTAAAAGGCGAATGGGCTTACATTGAAGCCAATTATACTATTCCGGCTGACGCTGCAAACTTTGTTGTCTACTTCCAGACAGCTTACAAGCCCGACGCTCAGGTTGTTGAACAGGATCTCATGGATTTCTACATCGACGACGTCAAGGCTGAGCCTCTTCCTGCTCCCGAAGCTCAGATGGACATCCCCAGTCTCAAGGATGTGTATTCCGATTACTTCATTCTCGGCGGTTCCTGCTCGAAGGCTGACCTCGATGTTCAGGCAGCAAGAGATATCATCGTTAAGCATTATGACAGCATTACTTTCGGAAACAACCTCAAGCCGGATTATACTCTCGATCAGACAGCTTCTCAGAAGCTCTATGAGGAAACAGGCGATGACACCAATCCGCAGGTAAATATTGATCAGGCTCGTGCTCAGATAGAATTCTGCGTTGAGAACGATATCCCGATAAGAGGCCACGTTCTTGTATGGCACAGTCAGACTCCTGACTGGTTCTTCAAGGAAGGCTTCTCAGATGACGGTGAGCTTGTTACTCCAGAGGTTATGAATCAGCGTCTTGAGAATTATATCAAGAATCTTATGGAGACTCTTGCAGCGGAGTATCCTGACGCAAACTTCTATGCATGGGATGTTGTGAATGAAGCATTCAGTGAAGCAGGAGAAATGCGTGTGGCCGGCTCTAATACAGAAAAAAGCGGTCAGTCAATGTGGGTCAAGGTTTACGGGGATGATTCATTCATCAATAAGGCTTTTGAGTATGCAAGAAAGTATGCTCCCGAGGGCTGCAAGCTTTTCTATAACGACTATAATGAGTACGCTCCCGCTAAGCGTGACGCTATCATCGAAAAGTGTGCCGAAATCAAGGCTGAGGGAAATATCGACGGTATCGGTATGCAGTCACATATCGGAATGAGCAATCCTTCGCTTGAACTCTATGAGGAAGCTTTCCGCAAGTATAACGAGCTTGGTCTTGAAATCCATGTTACAGAGCTTGATATTGACCAGAAATCCAATACGGAGGAAAGTATGCTCCAGCTTGCTAAGAGATATCAGGATGTATTCCGTCTCTATAAGAAGCTCGTTGACGAGGGTGTGAATATTACTGCTGTTGTTACATGGGGAATTACTGACAGTAACTCCTGGATCGGCGGTTATCCGAATCTCTTTGATGAACTCTATCAGGCTAAGGACGCTTTCTATGCTGTTGTTGATACTGCAACTGATGTTAAGCTCATTCAGACTGCTAATGCCGTGAAATATGATGCGGCAGCTTCAAACGGTTATTCGGATGCATTTGAATACCAGAAACAGAACACCGTTGGAAACGGTTGGTTCAAGATAGCTTATGACGGTCAGGACTTCAACGTAAGGGTTTACAATCCCAATGATGAAGCCGTAAGTATTGCCGTAGATCCTGAGCTGAATGCTGATATTTCAACTCCTCTGCCAAATGAGCCTGTTGACAGCGATTATATTGACTACGTTATTACTCCTGCTGAAGGAAATCTGTCCTCGATCAAATTCGATATCCAGATTGGCGATGCTGTATGGAATGGCTATGACTTTGACAATGAAACCGGTACTATGGGTACTGTTAATGTGGTAGATATGCCTAAGATCGCGGAAGCCGTTTATGGTATTCCTGAAATAGACGGAACAATTGATGACGCATGGACTGACTGCACTCCTATTGACGCTGCAACATATACCCTTGGAAGCAACGGTGCTACAGGAACTTCAAGAATGATGTGGGATGAAAATTATATCTATGTTCTCACTGAGGTAAAAGACCCTGTTCTCAGCAAGGAAAGCTCAAACGCTTACGAGCAGGATACCGTTGAGGTATTCTTCGACGAGAACAACGGCAAAACTCAGTCCTATGAAGCTGATGATATCCAGTGCCGTGTAAACTATGACAACGAAAAGACTGTTACCGACGGTAAGTCAATTGATGACTTTATCTCTGCAACCTCACTTACGGATGATGGTTATATCGTTGAAATGGCTATTCCTTACACGATCTCCCCATTCAAGAACAATCAGGTTGTCGGATTCGATGTTCAGGTCAACGACGACAACGGTGCTGGAGAGCGTACAGGCATCGCTAACTGGAGCGACCTCACCGGTCTTGGATACACTAATACTTCGGGCTACGGAGTTCTCAAGCTTACAGGCGGAACTGACGTTCCTCTTGAAATCTGGGGAGACGCTGACAGCAGCGGAGGTCTCACTATCTCTGACGCTGTAAAAATTATGAGCTATGTTACTAACAGTGACCTGAATCCTCTTACTGACGACCAGCTTGCTGTTGCAGATGTTTATCAGCACGGCGACGGAATCAGTAATATGGACGCTCTCGCTGTTCAGAAACGTCTTGCTCAGCTCCTCAGCGA
>JAFTPG010000022.1 GCA_017463375.1 Ruminococcus sp.
AACAGCGAGAGTGCTTCCGTTCCGATTCTCGGTACTGTTACGGCTGGTCAGCCTATTACAGCTATTGAGGATATCACAGGATATGTCGGCTTTGAAGCTCCCGGTCATGACCCTCAGGAGCTTTTCGCTCTCAGAATCCGCGGCGAAAGCATGATAAATGCAGGTATTCTCAATGGGGATATCGTTATAGTTGAACGCCGCTGCTACGCCGAAAACGGCGAAATCGTCGTGGCTCTCGTTGACGGCGAGGAGGCTACTGTAAAGACATTCTACAAGGAAAACGGTCACTTCCGTCTACAGCCCGAAAATGATACAATGGAGCCTATCATCGTCGAGGATCTGGAAATTCTCGGCAAGGTTATCGGTCTGAAAAGATATTATTAAGCCTGCTAAGTCTGCCGGATAGAAAAGTTTTTCAGTAAATTTCTAAAAACCTCTTTTCTATTCCGGCAAAATGTAGTATAATATAATGTGATTCAATTCTACTTTCGATTTTTACAATATATATAAAGAAAGGAACAAAACAAAAATGCTGAATGATGTTAAAGTTATTATCTGCGGTAAGGAGTATAAGCTCAAAACCTCGGAATCTCCGAACTATGTGTTTGCTCTCGCAAGATCACTCGAAACTAAAATCAACTCCCATATGACCTCGGGAAGCGGCTCTTCTCCTTATGCTGCCGCTATTATGGTCGCTCTCAGCCTCCTCGACGACCTCAGCAAGGCTAACGAAAGACTCGACAGCATCAGAGATCAGTCCAAGGAGTATGTTGACGAGGCGGGAAGAGCCCGTATTGAGCGTGACGCTGCTCTCAAGGAAATTGAGGTTCTCAAGTCCAAGATAATTCAGCTCGAAAATAATGTCAAGCTGAAGGAACTCAAAGACAGTATCTGATGAGTTTGAAAAAGCCTGAAATTCTTGCTCCGGCTGGAAGCATGGAGTCACTGACTGCCGCCCTCAGATGCGGTGCTGACGCTGTTTACATAGGCGGAAAAAAATTCTCCGCAAGAAGCAGTGCTTCAAATTTCTCCGTTGAGGAGCTTTCCGAAGCTGCAGATAAATGCCATCTTTATAACGCTAAGCTTTATCTTGCAGTCAATACCGTTATTTTCGATGAGGAAGCTGCTAAGTTCTGCGATTACATAAAAAAGGCAGCTGCCGCAGGTATTGACGCATTCATCGTTCAGGATCTCGGAGCTGCTGAGCTTATCCACAGATGTGTTCCCGATGCGGTCCTTCATGCTTCAACTCAGATGACTGTTCATACAGCTTACGGAGCCGGGCTGCTTAAAGCTCTCGGCTTCGGACGTGTTGTGCCTGCACGGGAGCTTGATAAAGATACTATTGCCGAAATATGCAGTACCGGAATCGAAACAGAGGTTTTTGTTCACGGTGCTCTGTGTATGTCTGTGTCGGGTCAGTGCTATATGTCTGCTGTTATCGGTTCACGCTCCGCTAACCGCGGCTGCTGCGGACAGGCTTGCAGACTCCCTTTTTCTGCCTGCGGAAATAAAAATGCCGCTTCACTCTCGCTCAAGGATCTGTCACTTATCCCGATTATTTCCCAGCTTGAGGAAATCGGTGCGGACTCCCTTAAAATCGAGGGCAGAATGAAACGTCCCGAATATGTTGCCGCAGCTGTGGACGCTCTTTACGGAGCCTTCAGAGGGAAAGCTCCCGATATGCAGACGCTCAGAGGCATTTTCTCCCGCGGCGGCTTCACTGACGGATATTTCACAGGTAAACGCTCGGATATGTTCGGAGTAAGAGAAAAAGACGATGTCATTGCCGCTCAGACGATTATTCCGAAAATTCACGAGCTTTACCGCTATGAACGCAAGGTTCGCAAAATTGATTTCCATGTAGTGATCAGATCAGGACAGCCTGTCAGAATCACTGCTTTCTGCGGCGGCTTTGAGGAATCCGTTTGCTCGGACATTCCGCAAATCGCCCAGAATCGTCCCACGGATATGGCTATGCTCGAAAAGCAGCTCTCACGTCTGGGAGATACCGTGTTCGAGCTTGGCTGTGTTACTGCTGAGATCGACGACGGTCTTATTGTTCCAGCAGGTAAGCTCAATGAGCTCAGACGTATTCTCGTGGAGAAGATGAATGAACGCATTATTTCCGAACTCGCTCCGAACTGCACTATTACCGGCTATGAGCCTGCTTCCGGAAAAATCAGAAATATCAGGGGCAGATCTCCACTCCCTGTAAGAGTATTTTGCAGGACGGCTGAACAGGTTCATGCTGCTGTCGGACTGTCGGAATTTGTCACAGTTCCTCATGAGCTGCTTCTCGGTGATTCCCTGAACGATATTCCCCGCGATAAAGTGATCGTATCTCCTCCGAGATTTATCGTCAATGCAGAAAAGCTGTTCTCGGAGCTCACAACTCTGCGTGATAACGGCTTTACTCACCTGCTTTGTCATACTCCAGATACGATCTCCATGGGCAAAAGGCTCGGATTCGTTCTTCACGGAGGCTTTGGGCTGAATACCTGTAACTCGTACAGTGCGGACGCCCTGAAAAAGCTTGGTCTGGCGGATTTTACCGCTTCATTTGAGCTGAAAATTTCTCAGATGAATTCTATATCGGCGGAGATCCCTATGGGCGCTGTCATTTATGGACGGCTGCCGCTGATGCTGACCAGAAACTGTCCCGTGAAAAACGAAATCGGATGCAAAAAATGCCGGAAATCCATTACCGACCGTACAGGACGAAGCTTCATGATTAACTGCTCCCGTGATTATGTGGAGATCCTTAACTCCGATATTCTCTATATGTCAGATAAGTTAAACCAGTTTGATTCGCTGAGCTTTGGTATAATTATGCTGAATGATGAAAATGCTGCTGGAACTGTAAACGCTATAAAGGGCGTCAGACCGGATGAGCAGACTACACGGGGACTTTATTACAGAGGAATTTGATTACTATGAAACTTATATTAAAAAAATTGAAGGATAACGCTGTTATTCCTGTCAGAGCTACTTCCGGAAGCGCAGGTCTGGATCTGTGTTCCTGCATAGATTCTCCCGTAGATATTCTGCCCGGTGAAATCGCTGTGATCCCAACCGGACTTTCAGCTCAGCCCGAATCCAATGATACGGCTCTGATGATATATCCGCGTTCGGGGCTTGCTTCACGTTATGGTATCTCTCTTGCAAACTGCGTTGGTGTAGTTGACAGCGACTACAGAGGCGAGATCTGTGTGCCGCTCATTAATCACGGCTCGGAGCGCTTTACTGTTGAAAACGGTATGAGAATCGCTCAGCTTGTTGTAACTCCTGTTATTCTTCCCGAGATCGAGGTCAGTGACGCTCTTTCTGCTACAGAAAGAGGATGCGGCGGCTTCGGTTCAACCGGACTTTAATTTTAATCAGAGGTGTAAATAATGAAAAAAACGCTTTTAATGACTGTTCTCATGATTGCTGCAATTGTATTCGGCGGACTTATCAGCGGTGCCTGTGAAGGAAGCGCTGCTTTGGGCTGGCTGGCATACTCGAAATCTTTCAATTTTTCTCCCGGAGAGATCATAGCTATTGATGTCATAACTTTGAATTTCGGTATATCTATTTCTGCTAACGTTGCTCAGCTCATACTCATCCTCGTGGGATTCTTCGCTTACTGCAAAATTGCTCCAAAGCTTATCAAGTAATTGCGGAATCTTACATACGCAGTTTCTGCGGAAATATTTTTCATCCAGAAATCCTGTCTATATTCCACTTTTGTGTTATAATATAGTATAGATCAGAAATAGAACGATTTTGAATTAAGGAGCTTCAATAATGTTTACAAAGGATATTGGTATCGACCTCGGTACCGCTAATACACTCGTATATGTCAGAGGAAAGGGTATTATCATCCGTGAGCCCTCTGTTGTTGCTGTTAATACACGAACCGATAAATGCCGCTATGTCGGCAAGGAGGCTAAGGATGTTATCGGCAGAACTCCCGGCTCTATCGTCGCTGTAAGACCTCTTAAAGACGGCGTTATCGCTCATTTTGATATCACAACTACTCTCCTTCAGGAGTTCATTAAAAAGGCTCTCAGAGGCACTCTCTTCACCAAAGCCAATGTTATTATCTGCATTCCTTCGGGCGTCACTCCCGTTGAGCGCAGAGCTGTCCGTGAAGCCTGCAAAAATGCAGGAGCTAACAATGTTCTCATCATTGAGGAGCCTATGGCTGCGGCTATAGGCGCAGGTCTCCCGACTAATGAGCCTTCGGGCAGCATGATCGTCGACATCGGCGGAGGTACAAGCGAGGTCGCTGTCATTTCTATGGGCGGAATAGTCGCTTCACGCTCCGTAAGATGCGCCGGTGATGAGTTTGATACAGCTATCATCAACTATATCAAGAAAAAATATAATCTCCTCATCGGTGAGCGTACTGCCGAGAATATCAAGCTTGAGATCGGCTCTGCATTCCCGACTGAAAAGGAAAATTCAATGGAGATCAAAGGACGAAACCTCCTGAACGGTCTCCCGGAGAATATTACCATAAATTCAGCTGAAATCCGTGACGCTCTCGTCGAGCCGCTTTCCCGTGTTATAGAGGCTATCAAGGCTACGCTTGAGGAAACTCCTCCGGAGCTTTCTGCCGATATCATCGACCAGGGCATTACTCTTGCAGGCGGCGGCGCTCTGCTTAAAGGTCTCGACAAGCTCATTAACCGTGAAACAGGTATGCCTGTCTATATCGCTGAATATCCCCTTGACTGCGTTGCGGAGGGCACGGGTAAAATACTCGAGAATATCGATAAGTATCAGGATGCTCTGACCGAGAACGTCAAGTACTACTAAGGAGGACTCTGATGCGCAATTTCTTAAAAAGCACCAGATTCAAAGTTCTGCTCGCTTTTCTTGCATTTCTTGTCGGAATCATGATTTACGGCGTCACTAAGGGAGGCTACTCGCTTTCGGGTGCTTCCTTTGTCAATACCATCACAAAGCCTTTCCGTTCTCTTTCAAACAGCGTTACTATGAAAGTTGAAAACTATCTCGACAAGGTTTCAAATGCTACGGAATACTATAACGAAAATCTGCGCCTGAAGCAGCAGGTCAATGAGCTTACTCAGCAGCTTACCGATTATGAGGCTCTCAAGGAAGAGGTTGCGGAGCTGCGTAAGTTCGTTACTATCAAGGAGGAGCACGAGGACTATATTCTCTCTGAGCCATGCGATATTCTCAGCTATGTTGCAAACGACCCCTTTAAGTCGTTCACGATCAATAAAGGCTCCGCTGAGGGTATCAAGCCCTACTGCCCTGTTGTTACGGCTGAGGGACTCGTCGGCATTACTGTCGAGGTATCGGAGCATGTTTCAACAGTCCGCACTATTCTCTCCCCTGACCTTTCTGTTGCGGCTGTTTCTTCTTCCTCGGTTGCTGATACGGGTATCATCGAGGGTACTATCCTCGACGCTGAGAACGGCAATACTAAGCTTATACATGTGGATATCGACAACAGGCTCAAAGAAGGCGATCTTATGATTACTTCGGGTACGAGCGGTCTTTTCCCTAAGGATTATCCCATAGGCTTCGTTAAGAGGGTGAATCTTGACTCGAACGGACTCTCTGCCTGCGCTGAAATTGAACCATGCATCGACATAACTCGTCTCACCTCTGTTATTGTTATTACCGATTTCAGCGGCAAAAAGGAGGCGGACAGCGATGAGAATTAAAACTCCGAAAGAGAAAAGAACCCTCATTTACAAAACTATCATCCGCTGGATTCTTTACTACATTTTAATTTTCTTCTCTTTTGTCCTTATGACCTCGGGAACTATGCTCAAGCCTGTGCTCATGATTCCGATTGCTCTGTGTATTGCTGTAAATAATAATCAGATAGGCTCGGCTCTTACAGGAGCTGCGTGCGGTTTCCTTATTGATATCAGCTGCGGAAAGCTTCTCGGCTATAATGCTGTGATTCTGACCTTCTTCTGCATACTCGTTTCACTGCTGTTTGAGCTTTACCTCAGGAACCGATTCATCAATATACTTATTGCGTCAGCCGCTGTTTCCTTTATTCAGGGCTGGCTCGATTATAAGTTCTATTACGAGATATGGAACTACGATAATGTCGAAAGAATCTTCTCAACGGTCACAATTCCCGTGTGGATTCTTACTGTCATTTCTACTGTATTCGTATATCTGATCATCAGGCTGATAAATCATTTTCTTCTGCCTAAAGAGCATCTCACGCTTGAAGAGGCTATTAAAACCAATTGAGACTATGTACCGATAGCTGCTATGCCTATCGGTACTGCTTTTAAAGGAGCGATTATTTTTGAAAAGCTTTGCCGACAAAATCAAATCTGTCATTATTGTTGGGATTGTTCTTGTTTTGGGGATTACAAGCGCTATACGCCTCATGGAAATTCAGATCGTCGGGAATGAGGATATAGTTCCTCCCGAACGAGGAGAAATTGATAACTCTTTCTCCTATACCAAAAAATCAAAGGCTACCCGAGGTGAAATCGTTGATTACAGCGGAAACCTCATTGTCACAAATATCACCAGCACCGATATTATTCTTCAGAAGGCGTTCTTCCCTGAGGATAATCAGGAGGGAAATAAGGTTCTGCTTCAGATCTACAACGAGCTGAAGCACAGAGGATATGTCATAGAGCAGAATCTGCCCATTTCAGAAACTGCTCCCTATGTGTTCACTTCTGAGGATACCGACGCTCTCAAGACCGAGCTTAATCTCAATGTCTACGCTACTGCTGAGAACTGCATAGATAAGCTGATTTCAGATTACGAAATCGCTGACAGCTATTCTGATGCCGAGAAGCGCATTATCGCTGGTCTGAGATACGAGCTTGTGTACAAGGATTTCTCCTACAGCAACGATTTTGTGCTCGCAAGAGATGTCGATGACGATACGGTCATCGCTATGAAAGAGCTGAGCAATCTCCTTCGCGGAGTTGACGCTGTGGATTCGGCTGCCCGTGAGATCGTCAGAGGCGATATTCTCCCTCATGAGATCGGTACTGTGGGTCCGATCTATGCTGAGGAATACGCTGAGCTGAAAAATGAGGGCTATGAGCTGAACGATGTTCTCGGTAAAAGCGGTATAGAGTCTGCTATGGAGACTCTTCTGCGCGGTCAGAACGGCGAGGAAAAGGTTACTGTCAAGGACAACGCAATTATTGATGTAGAGACAGTTTCCGCTGCTCAGTCGGGTCAGACTGTGAAGCTCACTGTCAACGGCACTTATCAGCTCAGACTTCAGGGTATTCTCGACAGCTTTATCGCAAATTTCCAGAGCTTCAATCAGAAGCCTGAGCTGGACGATGTTCACTCGGGAGCTTTAGTAGTTCTTGACGCTAAAACAGGTGCTCTGAGAGGTTCGGCTACTGCTCCGACATATAATCTCATCGACTACAAAAATGATTATGAGTCTGTTATCAATGCTGAGTACTCCCCTCTTGTGAACCGTGCATTTGATGGTCTCTACCGTCCGGGTTCGACCTTCAAGACGATTACTGCTACGGCAGGTCTTAACGAGGGTATCGTTCTGCCTGAAACAACCTATGTCTGCAACCGTAAATATCACTTTATTGATACGGATTACCAGTGTACAGGATATCATAACGATATCGCTGTTACGAGAGCTATCCAGGTTTCATGCAATATCTATTTCTATGAGCTTTCTCAAAGACTGGGTATCGACAATATTACAAAATATGCCAATCTTTTCGGACTCGGTCAGCATACCGGTATTGAAACAGGCGATGCGGCAGGATATCTCGCAAATCCCGAAACCTTTGTCGCTCATGGGCAGAACTGGTATATCGGCTACGTTCTTCAGGCTGGTATCGGTAATATCGACTGCGGTATGACGCCCCTCCAGATGGCTTGTGTCGCCAACACTATCGCCAACAACGGCGTCCGCTATAAACCCTATCTTGTTGACAGTCTCTACAGCTACGGCGACAATCAGCTTATCTCCAAAACAAAGCCTACTGTTGCCGAAACGATTGAGCTGAATTACGATTATGTTTTCGACTATGTTGAAGCAGGTATGATTGCCGCTTCCCACAGTATGCCTGAAAAGTATTCGCTGTCAAATCTCGGATTCGATGTCGCTATAAAGACAGGTACTCCGCAGGTCGGAGAAAACGGCGAGCAGAACTCGTTCTTCATCGGATACGCTCCTGCTGATGACCCCGAAATCGCTTTCGCAGGCGTTATCGAGGGCGGTGAGTACTCCAAATATATGATCCGTGATATTATTCTCGCTTATCAGGAATGCTATGGTCTTAACGGAACTGCTCCAACGGCTGTGCTCGGAGACCCTGGTACCAGCAGCTCCTCAACAGAAACAGGTACTGCAACAGGCACAGGCACTGACAGCGCCATGACCTCAGTTCCCACTGAAACGGTCACCGCCGCAAACGGTGAACCTGCTGCTCCTGAAAGCAGTACTCCTGACGAGCAGACTGCTTCTGAGCCGCAGAACGCTGATGCAGCAATGCCTCCGGAAACTCCGGAGAATGAAGAGCCTCAGCAGACTTCACAGAGTGAATAAAGCATAAATTAAAGGCAGACATTGTGAAATGTCTGCCTTTGCTGTTTTATCAGGTTTCTCTAATATCAGCGTACCGCCTGTCCAGCCTCCGCTTTACGATAATGTAACATACGACATGAACTGCAATTGTGATTATCCATGACACAGGATATGTAATGTATATCATTTCAGGAGAATGGAACTGCTCCTGTCGGAAAAATGTGAACAGCCATGCAAGTCTCAGTCCGCATACGCCGATAAGAGATACTATCATCGGCATGATCGAGCAGCCAATACCTCTGAGGCTTCCAACAATAACGTCCATAATTCCGCATAATGCATACGTTGTGCAGATTATCAGCAGACGCTGCATTCCGGCTTCAATTACCTCTGTACTGTCGGAATAAATTCCAAGAAGCGTATCTCCGAAGAAAACCGCCGCATTTCCGAGCAGCAGTCCTGTTACTGTGACGCAGATAAGTCCCGAAAACAGGATTTTGTTTATACGCTTGATTTTTCCTGCACCGAGATTCTGACTTGTAAATGAAAGCGTACTCTGATGGAAAGCATTCATCGACATATAGACGAATCCTTCAACATTGGCGGCAGCCGAATTGCCTGCAACGACGATTTTTCCGAATGAATTTATCGACGACTGAATTACTACGTTGGAAATCGAAAAGATAATTCCCTGAAAGCCTGCCGGAAGCCCGATTCTAAAGATTTTCTTTAACTTATCAGGGTCGATGCGAAGTGACTTCAACTCCAGTCTGATGCCGCTTTCGTCACTCTCTTTCATCATGCAGCGCACCACCAGAGCTGCTGAAACTGTCTCAGAAATTACTGTTGCTAAGGCTACTCCGGCAACGTCCATATTAAAGACGATCACAAAGAAAAGATTCAGCACTACATTGATCACTCCTGCTGCAAGAAGATAATACAGAGGACGCCTTGTATCACCTATTGAACGCAGGATCGCACTGCCGAAGTTGTATATCATAAGCGATGACATTCCGAGAAAATAAATTCGCAGATATACCGTTGCAAGCTCCAGAATTTCCGCCGGAGTCTGCATCCATATCAGAATCTGTTTTGCACCTGCAATTCCGATAATAGTGAGCAGAATTCCGCTGCAAAGACTCAGAAGCATAGCTGTATGTACTGTCTTTTTGAGATCGTCCCATTTTTTGGCACCGTAGCATAAGGCTGAAGTTACATTAGCTCCTATTGAAAGCCCGACAAAGAGATTCGTAAGCAGATTTATCAGCGCTGTATTTGAGCCGACTGCCGCCAGCGAATTGTCTCCGGCAAAACGCCCGACCACTACAATATCCGCTGCGTTGAAAAGCAGCTGCAATATGCTTGAGCACATCAGCGGAAGCGCAAAGGCAAGCATCTTCCTTAAAACAGGTCCGCTGCACATATCCATCTGATACTTTTTGTTTTCGTTTGACTTTAACATAATAAGACTTCCTTTATTATAAAATATGCAGTCTCTGACAAAACCGCACTAATTCTTAGCGTACGCTCTATTTTATACAACAGTATATAAGCTTTACCTATGCAGGCTGCGCTCTGGGATACTTTGCATGAAAATATTGACAGTTTGTTTATTCTGTGTTATACTGTTAAAGTAATTGGATTTGGGGGTGAATTTTTATGAAGCCAAATGGTCAGGGTAAAGCAATTGCTTCACTTGTTCTCGGAATTTGTTCAATGCTCGGTCTGTGCAGTCCGATCGTTGGTATTGTCTGCGGTATCATAGCAATCTGTATGTCAGTTTCCGCCCGTAACAGCGGTTATACTCTCGGAATGCAGAAGGCAGGTCTGATTCTCGGTATCATTGGAATCGTTATCAGCGTTGCTAACTGGGTTCTCGCTTTAGTATTTATGAATACTGCGAACAATGCTACGTCCGAAGTTTTTGAAATTTTGAAATTTTAGGATGATATGCAGCAAAACAGCTTGCGGAGCTTTTCAGACTCCCGGGCTGTTTTTATTTCCGCACTCAATATCAGACCGGAAATAAAGTATGCTATGAAAAACTCTGCCTGAAATGTCTCAGACAGAGTTTTCTACTGCTGGTTGGAGTAGCTGGATTTGAACCAGCGAATGACAGAGTCAAAGTCTGTTGCCTTACCGCTTGGCTATACCCCAATATCATACCTATTTATTATACCAAAAATTCCCCTGGATTTCAATAGAAATCCAACATTTTATTTTGTTTTAACTGTTTTATTCTGTCTGCATCTTGCAATTTCTGCTGAAATATGATATCATGAATAAAAAACGTGAGGTGAAATCCATGAAACGTGAAAACTATATTAGCTGGGACGAATATTTTATGGGAATTGCTATTTTTTCTGCCCAGAGAAGCAAGGACAATTCCACACAGGTTGGAGCTTGTATCGTCAACAATGAAAGGAAGATCGTTGCTGTCGGCTATAATGGAATGCCGACTGGCTGCTGTGACGACGATATGCCATGGGAACGTGAGGGTGACAGCGCTCTTGATACAAAGTATCCGTTCGTCTGCCATGCTGAATTAAACGCTATTCTCAACAGTAATATCGGAAATCTCAGCGGTTGTACTATCTATGTTACGCTTTTCCCTTGCAACGAATGCGCTAAGGCGATCATCCAGAGCGGCATAAAGAGAGTCGTTTACTACGAGAACAAGTATGCCGATACTGACGGCGTGAGAGCTTCCTGTATGCTTTTTGAGCGCTGCGGGGTCGTTACTGATAAGTATGTTCCAAGCGGTAAGAAAATTGAGCTTTCACTGTAGAGAGTTATATGTAAATCGCAGAAAGTCCGGCGGATATTCTCCGTCGGACTTTTTTCAATGGCTAGTTGTTGTAGTTACTGCGGTTCTGCTGATTTCTGGGATTGCTCTGATTCTGCTGGTTCTGCTGATTTCTGGAGTTGTTCTGGCTGTTCTGATTATTCTGCTGATTCGGGTTATTCTGCTGGTTGCGGTTATTCTGATTGCTCATGATCGTACCCTTTCTTTCCGCACTTCGGCACTGTGTAAAACCTCTCCGGAGTGCGGATTCCGGAGCAGTTATAAGTATAGTACCGGCAGAAGTTAATTAGATTTTTCTCCTGCACATTTATTATGGACTGTTTTTATGAGATTATTCAATAAAAAATAATCGGGATACCATTTTGATATCCCGACCAATTTCAATTTTACCAGCTGATTATTCCTCTTCAGAAGCTTCAGCACTGTCCTCAAAGTCTTCAATTGTGAGATCATTATAATCAAACTCAAGAAGCTCGTCGCAGTTAGGGCAGTTCATTGAGCCCTCGTCAATAATGCTCTCATCAAGCAGAATTGTATCACCGCAGCTGGGGCAGGTTACTTCATAAAGCTCATCATCATCGTCGAACTCAAAATCATCATCGTCATCACAGCAATCACAGTCATCGTCGCAATCGCAGTCATCACAATCACATTCGTCGAAGTCGTAAATATCCTCTTCAACTGAGCCGAGATCCTCGTCAAGGATATCGCAGAGCTCTGTAAGCTCGTCCACCTGAGACTGGAGATCCTCAACATACATTACCATTTCCTGCATAACATCAGCCATCTGGAGCAGAGCCTTGCCCTCCTTGGTTGAGTTGTCGATATCGAGACCATCAATAAGTCCCATAAGGTATGACATTTTTTCGGTAAGCTTCATAAACAGCTCCCCCTTTCAAAAATAATTCAATTCAGAGTACAATTAAGCTCTTCCCATGTACTCGCCAGTTCTTGTATCAATCTGGATCTTTTCGCCTTCATCGATAAAGAGCGGAACCTTAATCTCAGCGCCTGTCTCAACGATAGCGGGCTTAGTAGCGTTTGTAGCAGTATCGCCCTTGAAGCCGGGATCAGTCTGAGTAATTACAAGCTCTACAAAGTTAGGCGGCTCAACGCCGAAAACATTACCCTTGTATGAAAGGATCTTGCAGATCATTTCTTCCTTAACGAACTTGAAGTTATCGCCGAGTACAGAAGCACTGATAGGAAGCTGCTCATAAGTCTCCATATCCATGAAGTAGTAGAGATCGCCGTCAGTATAGCTGTACTGCATGTCCTTTCTCTCAACGAAAGCTGTAGGGAACTTAGCTGTGGGGTTGAAGGATGTTTCAACAACAGAGCCTGTAATAACATTCTTATACTTGGTTCTTACAAATGCAGCGCCCTTTCCGGGTTTAACGTGCTGGAACTCAACAACCTGAACAACGTTGCCGTCCAGTTCAAAAGTGACGCCGTTTCTGAAATCGCCTGCTGAAATCATTATAAATACCTCCGTGTATTTCAAAAAATAGTGTATATCTTATTTTACTACATTTTCAGATATTTTGCAATACCTAAACTGATTTTATTGCAAATATATGATATTTTTTGCACATTTCGTCAGATTAACGCTGCCATTTTCAGTCAAAATGACAAAATCTTCTATGCGGACTCCGAATTTTCCTGCGATGTAGATACCCGGTTCGACTGTAATAACAGTTCCTGCTTTGAGGACGCTGTTATTTGATGGAGCCGCATTCGGCTTTTCATGGATCTCCATGCCGACTCCATGACCCAGTGAATGTCCGAAGCAGTCGCCGTATCCGGCATGTTCGATGATGCTTCTTGCGATTTTATCAAGCTCCGCACCTGTCATTCCCGCACGAGCCTGCTCGAGGCATGCGAGCTGGGCTTCAAGGACAGTATTGTAAACCTTTTCCATCTCCTCGGAGCATTTTCCGATGCAGACAGTACGGGTCATATCGCTGTGATAGCCGTTGTAGACTGCTCCGAAGTCCATGAGAACGAACTCGCCCTCTTCAACCCTCTTATCGGACGGAACTCCGTGAGGCATGGAAGTATTTGCTCCCGAAAGCGCAATTGTGTCAAATGAGAGAGCCTCAGCTCCTCTGCGGAGCATCTCGTGGTCAAGCTCAAGAGCGATCTCACGCTCAGTAACTCCGGGCTTTATGAAGCCGAGGATATGCTCGAATGCCGCTTCTGCAATCTCCTGAGCCTTGCGGATACAAGCTATCTCCTGCTCGTCCTTGACGGCTCTCAGCGCAGATATGGCATTGCTGAGCAAGTCGCTGCCAATGAGCTCGATTTCAGGGAACTCCCTTTTATAGGCATCAAATTCGCTGACGGTCATTGTCTGGGACTCGATTACCATATTGTGAGCGGAGTGCTCATGAAGAAGCTTATGAAGCTGCGCAAAAAGCTTTTTCTGCTCAATTACCTCGGCACTTTTTACGGTATTGCGAGCCTTTTCGATGTATCTGAAATCTATGATCAGATACGCTCTGTCACGGAATGCGATTACTGTTCCTGCCGAGGACTTCATTCCGGTAAAGTATCTGCGGTTGATGTCCGAGGTAATCAGAACGCTGTCGATATCCTTTGGAAGCTCTGCGAAGAGCTTTTGAAATCTATCCAAAAAACTCACTCCTTAAAGCTCGGCAAGAGCCTGAACTGCAAGATAATAGCTGCCGAAGCCGAAGCCGCTTATCGAGCCTTTGCACACGGGAGCTATAACTGATTCCGAGCGGAACGCGTCACGGGCAAAAACGTTGCTTATGTGAACCTCAATACACGGAATCTTGATTGCTGAAATTGCGTCACGGATGGCATAGCTGTAGTGAGTATATGCCCCTGCATTTATTATAACACCGTCGAAATTAAGACGTGCGCTGTGAAGCTTGTCAATAATAGCACCCTCGTGATTTGACTGGAAAATCTCGCATTTAAGTCCCTGTTCCTTAGCACGGTCGATGATATTCTGATTCAGGACATCAATTCCCGTATTTCCGTAGACGCCGGGTTCACGCTCTCCCAGAAGATTGAGATTCGGACCGTGTATAACAAGAATTTTTTTTATCATAATTCCCTACTCCTTATTCTGATTCATGAAACTTTTTAGGAAGAAAAGGTATCTCAAGCTTCCTTTTCACCTTGAAAAACGTTGTTTTCTCGTGCTCGATCGGTGAAACGTAGAGCATTTTAATTCTGTAGAGGTTTGCTCCCAGAACGTCGGTAAAAATCTGATCTCCCACAGCTGCAAGCTCCTGCTTTTTCAGTCCCATTCGCTGACAAGCCTCTCTGAAGCCCTTTGTCAGAGGCTTTTTGCCTTCGCTTACGAAATCAAGTCCCAGCATATCCGCAAACGGCTTGACTCTCGGAGGATGGTTATTCGAGACGATCATCAGCTTGATGCGGTTATCCTTCATTGTCTTGATCCAGTCCAGCACGCCCTCGGCAGGTCTGGGATTGTCATGAGTTGTGAGTGTGTTGTCCAAATCGAGAACGAGTCCCCTAACATTGATTTTTTTCAGAAAGGACGGCGTTATATCCGTTACCTTTCTGAAGGCAGCAGTCAACCTGAAAAGCATAAGTCCTCCATTATTATACAGCATTTGAATTGTTTTTTCTGTCGAAACAAGCAAGAACTGTTTCTTTGCAATAAATGAAAAAGCGAGCCGCAGCCCGCTTTTATCAGCATTTAAGTGTTTCTGCAATGAGAAACCGCATAAGAGATTAATACTTGCGCTTACGAGCTGCCTCGGACTTCTTCTTACGCTTTACCGAAGGCTTTTCGTAGTGCTCTCTCTTACGAACCTCAGCGATAACGCCGTCCTTTGCACATGATCTCTTAAATCTCTTAAGAGCAGTTTCCAAAGACTCGTTTTTGCCTATACGAACTTCTGCCACTTATCTTTCCCTCCCTTGTTCAGAGGTTGTACGACGCCAAAGCATCGGACATCTATACTAATCATCCTGACGGATGTTAGTCACATCTACCTCAAAAACCATACAGCAGATACAAACAAATTGATATTAAATAACATAATAATAGTTTACCACATTTTCACGCACTTGTCAAGCCTTTTTTTGAAGGTTTTCAACTTCGTTATTTTGCTACAATATTAACAAGTTTATTTGGTACATATATCTGCTTTATGACGCTCTTTCCGTCTACGGCTTCCTTTACCTTTTCCTCGGCAAGAGCCATTGCTATTACGGAATCCTTGTCAGCGTCTGCGGAAATCATGAGCTTTGCCTTGAGCTTTCCGTTCACCTGAACAACGATCTCAATTGTGTTGTCCTTGCAGAGAGCCTCGTCATACTTCGGCCATGCCTGCTCGCTGAGAATATCACCGAACACGCTGTTATACATTTCCTCTGTGATGTGAGGAGCAAAAGGATTGAGCAGTGTACACAGAGTTCCGAACTCCGCCTTGTTGATGCTGCCGATTGCATAGATCTCGTTGATAAGAGCCATCATTGCTGCGATCGCAGTATTGAACTTGAGCCCCTCGATATCCTCGGAAACCTTTTTAATAGTCTTGTGGAAGCTTGATTTAAGCTCCTCACGGTATTCGTCACCGTCAACGAGAACCTCCTGAAGTGCCCACACACGGTCGAGGAATCTCTTACAGCCCTTGATGCTGGACGGACTCCACGGAGCTGTCTTTTCAAAGTCACCGATAAACATCTCGTAGAGACGGAGCGTATCTGCGCCATAATCTCTTACAACGTCGTCAGGATTGATTACATTTCCTCTTGACTTGGACATCTTCTGACCGTCCTCGCCGAGAATCATTCCGTGCGATGTACGCTTCATGTAAGGCTCAACCTGTGAGGTTACGCCGATATCGTAGAGGAACTTGTGCCAGAATCTGGAGTAAAGCAGGTGGAGAGTTGTATGCTCCATACCGCCGTTGTACCAGTCAACGGGCATCCAGTAGTCGAGTGCTTCCTTTGAAGCAAGCTGCTCCTTGTTGTGCGGGTCGCAATAGCGCAGGAAGTACCATGACGAGCCTGCCCACTGAGGCATTGTATCAGTCTCGCGCTTTGCAGGACCTCCGCAGCACGGACAGGTTGTATTGATGAAGCTTTCAAGAGTTGAAAGCGGACTCTCGCCGTTGTCGGTAGGCATATAGCTCTCAACGTCGGGGAGCGTCAGCGGAAGCTCCTCCTCAGGAAGCGCAACGTAGCCGCACTTGTCGCAGTGAACGATCGGGATAGGCTCGCCCCAGTATCTCTGACGTGAGAACACCCAGTCACGGAGCTTGAAGTTGACCTTGGTCTTGCCCTTGCCGTTCTCCTCGAGCCATTCCTTGATCTTAACCTTAGCGTCCTCAACAGAAAGTCCGTCGAGGAAGCCGCTGTTTGTCATGATTCCTGTTGCACAATCTGTAAAAGCTTCCTTTTCGATATCTCCGCCCTTTACGACCTCGATAATCGGGAGGTTGAATACCTTAGCGAATTCGTAGTCTCTTGTATCGTGTGCAGGAACAGCCATGATTGCACCTGTTCCGTAGCTCATAAGTACATAATCGGAGATGAAAATCGGAATCTCTCTGCCGTTTACGGGATTGATGGCACGAACGCCTTTAAGCTCAACACCGGTCTTGTCCTTGTTCATCTCTGTACGGTCGAAGTCGGACTTTCTGGCAGCAGCTTCCTGATAAACCTTGATTTCCTCCATGTTTTCGAGCTTGTCTGCCCATTTTTCAATGTTAGGATGCTCGGGAGAAATTACCATGTAGGTTGCTCCGAAAAGAGTATCAGGACGAGTTGTATACACAGTCAGGGTATCGCCTGTTGTTGTTGTGAAGTCAACCTCAGCACCTGTTGAGCGTCCTATCCAGTTCTTCTGAGTAACCTTGATTTTATCGAGGTAATTTACCTGATCGAGGTCGTCAAGGAGTCTCTGAGCGTACTCGGTAATCTTGAGCATCCACTGAGACTTGACCTTGCGGACAACCTCTCCGCCGCATCTCTCGCAGACGCCGCCGACAACCTCCTCATTCGCAAGAACTACCTTGCAGGAGGTACACCAGTTTACTGCCATTTCCTTCTTGTATGCAAGACCCTTCTTGAACATCTGGAGGAAGATCCACTGTGTCCACTTGAAGTACTCGGGGTCAGTTGTATTGACCTCTCTGTCCCAGTCAAATGAGAGTCCGAGTGATTTCAGCTGTCCCTTGAAGCGTTCAACATTGTTCTTTGTAACGATTGCAGGATGAATCTTATTCTTGATAGCAAAGTTCTCGGTAGGGAGACCAAATGCGTCCCAGCCCATCGGGAAAAGCACGTTGTAGCCCTCAAGACGTCTCTTTCTAGAAACGATATCCATTGCTGTGTACGGACGGGGATGTCCGATATGGAGTCCCTGTCCCGAGGGATACGGGAACTCTACAAGTGCAAAGAACTTAGGCTTTGAATAATCCGTACCTACACGGAACGAATGGTGTTCGTCCCAGTATTTCTGCCATTTCTGCTCTATGGCAGTGTAATCATATCTGCTCATTTATAATCATTCCTTTATATTAATATATCACTTATGTCACTTTTTGCCAATCTCAGACCATTTGTTTGCAAACTGCTCTCTGACGTTCTTCTGAAAAATCAGTCCTGCCGCACAAACTATATCTGCTGCACCTTCAAGCAGGTATACAATGTATCTCCAGTCATTGCCGAGATTTGAAACATTTGTGCCGATATGCTGAAGAACAACTATGATCAGCACAGCTGCAACAACATAGTTCAGGTACATAAGCCCTGTATACAGCGCCGCAGCCTCGAGCACAGAGCGTATCAGACCGGCTGCCGAGCCTCCGCCGATAATCATATTGAATATTTCCTTGATTATCAGATAAAGTCCGATGAAAACAGCTGTATTGCGTCCTGCCCTGTTGTTGGTTCTGAACAAGCCAATCACTCCTTAACAATATACTGACTTATATCAATCTGTTCGCCGTCAGCCCAGAGTCTCTCGAGCTGATAGAAGTTTCTGGCTTCCTTATAGAAAACATGAACGATGATATCCGCATAGTCGAGGATGATCCATGTATTTCCTGTATCTGATTCACGTCTCTCAGGCTCGATTTCCTCCTGCGAGAGCTGAAACTCTACCTCGTCTGCAAGAGTTCTTGTGTGAGTATTGCTGTTGCCGTTTACGATTACGAAATAATCCGCAAGAATCGTAAGGTCGGTAACCTTTATCGCCTGAATATCCTCACCTCTCTTGGAATCGAGAGTTCTTATAATTTTTTCAAGTTTTTCCTGCTGTGTCATAGCTTACTGCCTTTCTTTTTAATAGCTTTCAGAGGAACTGTAGTCATCTTCCTCTTCGGATACCGCTTCGGCTGCCTCTGTCTTTGCCTGACCCGGCTCTGCACCGTTTTTGAGGTCCTCGAGAGTATCCATTGTATTGTCGTTATTTGTTGTTCTGTAGTCTGTTATAAGCTCCTCAAGAGCACTTTCCTCGAGAATGAGGTCATGCTGATACGGTCTGTAGTACTCATTGAGCATATCAATTGTCGCCTGCTTATGAACAGACCACACTGAATATGCCTGACCGTCAGCTGCGTAAAAATCTGCACCCTCGCCCGGAACCATGTTTACCTGAACGTTCTCCATTGCGACTGTTGACGCAAAATCGGCAAGCATGCTGATATTCTCAACGCTGAGGTCGGTATGAATATACTCGTTGTCGTAAATCTCCTTGAGGTAACCGTAGAACGCAAGGCTGCCCTCTTCCTCATAGATGTTGAGGAGCTTCTCCATTGCAGCTGCAAGGAAAACACGCTGATTCTTCACACGTCCGATATCTCCCTCCGAGAAGCCGTGACGGTAGCGCACAAACCATTCTGCCTGCTGACCGTTGAGAATGCTTTCTCCTGCGGGAATAATCTTATCAGCCTCATACATGATCTGCTCATCGAGATTAACGGGAATTCCTCCTACAAGGTCTACCATATCAACGATATCATAGCAATGCGTAGTAATGTACGCGTCGATCGGTATGCAGAAATTTTCCTGAACGGCATTTACCACGTTCTGAATTGCAGATTTATTTACATCTCCCGAACCGTAAATACTGTTGAACTTGCCGGTTACATTCGATGTATAAGTAGGCATGAACGTATCACGGGGGATCTGAAGGACATTGATCTTGGCTGCTGCTATATCAAACTGGAAAATCCAGTTTACATCGCTTCGGGTACCATCCTCGTCAAAACCAAGGAAGAGTACAGAATACTGTCCCTCGATGGTCTGAGGAAGGTCAAGGCCGTCAGAGAAATCCTCATGCACGATCTCGGAGTTGACGTTGAAGTCCTGCACAGGAGTTTCAAGGTCGCCTTCGACATTAAGCGGCTGCCATCTCTTGATAAAGGTTATGATAGAAATGCTTTCAGTCGGCTTTCCGTTTTTATTATATGCAATTATCGGCATATTTAATATCATCAGAAGTATTATCACAAGACTGCACAGAACAGACGCTGTCTTTACTAAAACATTTTTAGCTTTTCCCGATTGCTTGGCAGCAGGCACGCTCTCATAATAAGACTGCCGTGATTCTACAGTTTTTCCGCCTCTGCGATATGTTTTATCATTGCGTTTCATTTAAGCTCTCTCCTTGAATCAGCGTTGCTTATGTTTTTCTCTTCCTTATGAATGCGTGTATAGAAATTATATCCCTCCGCCGTGCAAAGAGGAAGCAGTCCGTTTTTCTTCACAACCGACTTCACTGAAAAAGCAAACGCCTCACGCATTGCTTCATTCAGGCTGCTGTACGCAAGCTTTCTCATCTTTTCGACATCCTTATAGGTTCTGTCTGCGGAGATCAGGTCTCCGAGATATACTATCTCTTCAAGGCGCGTCATTCCGGCTCTTCCGACTGTATGGAAGCGTATTGCATTTACGATATCAATATCCTCGATTCCGAAACGGATTTTGATAAAATATGCTCCTGCAATTCCGTGCCAGAGCGAATGGGTCTCCAGCTCCTCACGGCAGACGGAAAATCCGCTTTCAAGCACCAAAGCCTTCTGCTCTTCGGGATCCATCTCCTTGCAGATATCATGAAGAAGCCCTGCAAAATATGCTTTATCGGGATCCTCGCCGTACTTCAGAGCAAGCCTGCTGCACTCCTCAGCAACATTTATGCTGTGATTATATCTCTTCTGCGACAGAATTCCTTTAAGATACCTTTTCTTTTCTTCCGAATTATACACTAAAGCTCACCTCATTCCAAAGTGTTTTGACAATATAATCCTTTCAATCTAATATATTGTACTACATTTTCATCAAGATAGCAAGTCAAATCGGAATTTTTTTCTATTTTTTCACGAATTATGCTCGAGGATATCATTTTCGGAGCCGTTCTGCTGATGAAGATACGTCCGTACTGCGACAATTCCTCCGCCTTTTTTTCAAGAAGCTCCATATCGCCGTCCTGTCTTGAGACTACCGCAAGAGCGGCGTTTTCAAGGATTTCCGTGAATCTGTACCACTTGTCGAAGCTCAGGAGCATATCGCTCCCCACCAGCAGATAAAGCTCATCGTCGGGATAAAGCTCTCTGAAATGCTCCACCGTGTAGACCGAGTAGCTCACACGGTCGGATCTCAGCTCGTAGTCGCAGACCTCCAGTCCCTCACGACCACTGCTTGCAATGCGGAGCATCTCCAGTCTGTCCTCGCCTGAAACATACTCGTCGCTGGAACGGTGCGGAGATATCCTCGACGGAACAAAAAATATTCTATCAAGTCCCAGCTCACGCTTAACCGTCTCCGCAAGATGTATATGCCCGTTATGAACCGGATTGAAGCTTCCGCCGAATATTCCTGTTTTCATGCTATTTCTCCTGTTTCCACGGTCTTTTTCCTGATGTCCAGCCCTTTTCTCTCCAGTACGAGCCATCAGCTCCATTCTCACTTCCTGCATGAATCTTGCTCATGGCAAAAAACAATATCCTGCTTTTAAAACTTGCTCTCTTCTTTATACCGGAAGAAATGATTTTCTTTGCCAGCTTAGCAGTTCTGCGGTCGAGCTTCTCTTTAATGGAATCCTTTACTCCATCCCATGAGACTTCCATAACAGCCGTTCCCAGAGTATATATTCTAGGAACGCCCCAGAATGAAAGGCTGTCTTTCATATCCTTGTTGGCGCTTTTCATACCTGCGCCAGCTGCTGTGGAGACCACTACCGCCTGCTTGGAGAACATTTTCTCCTCGGGACGATGCACAAGCCATCTCCAGCCGTAGTGGTCAAGCCATGCCTTCATTGAACCTGTACAGTGATATACATACACAGGTGAAGTCAGAATAATGACATCAGCAGCGTCGACTGCTTCGGTTATCGGATGCAGCTTCTCATAATGGGGGCATCTCTCCTCACTCTCAGTAAAGCATTTAACACATCCGCAACAGAAATCCGAAAAATCTCTCGGCAAAAAGAATTCAGTAATATCCTCATCTGACGTCAGCTTCTGTGCAAGCATATGTCCGGCATGCCATGTCGAACCTTTATGATTCTGTCCGTTTACAACTACAACCTTCATATTACAGCTTGATATCAATCACAGACTCTTTGGGATTTCTTTTGAAGAGCACAAATTTTGTTCCGATAACCTGAACGACATCAGCTCCGACAGCCTCAGCGATCTCGTCAGCCGCTTCTCTTGCTGTATAGCCTGAATTATCGAGAACTCTGAGCTTTATAAGCTCTCTTTTGCGGAGCGCTTCTCCGATTTCCTTGCAAAGAGTCTCGGTAACTCCGCCCTTGCCGATCTGGAAAATAGTTTCATAAGAAGCGGCAATTCCTCTGAGAGTAGCTCTCTGTTTACTTGTCAGCATAATCAATCACAATACCTTTCGTTTAAATAATCGTATAAGTTTTTCAGAGCAGCTGCTCTGTGGCTGATTTTATTTTTTTCCTCTGCGGACATCTCCGCAAGAGTCCTGTCACCGTACACAAATACGGGGTCATATCCGAAGCCGTTGGTTCCCTTGGACTCATATCCGATTTTTCCGATACAAGCTCCCGACACTGTTTTTGTTTCATTGCCGTCTTTGAAGGCTATCGAGCACTCAAAATATGCACGCCTGCTTTCGTCGGGAATATCCTTCATCGCTTCAAGAAGCTTGGCGCATTCCTCTCCCTTAGGAGCAAATCTCGCTGAATAGATGCCAGGTGCTCCGTCAAGAGCGTCAACGCAGAGTCCGCTGTCATCGGCAATTACCGGCAGCTTCACTATATCGTAGACTGCCTTTGCCTTGATCATTGCGTTTTCCGCAAATGTCGAGCCGTTTTCCTCGGGTTCAACGTCAGCTCCCGCTTCTCTCTGCGAGAGAACCTCTATTCCGAGAGGAGCAAGAATTTCTCTTGTCTCGGAAAGCTTATTGGCATTATTTGTTGCCATTACAAGTTTTTTCAGCATTATCATTTATCTCCTCCACGGAAAAGTCTGCTGAAGAAGCCTTTCTTCTTCGGCTTTGTCTCTACAGGCTCCTCGGGAGCTTCCGGGGCAGGCTCAGGTTCAGCAGTTTCCTCAGTCTCCTCAGCCTCAGTCTCAGCAGCCTCTTCCGACGCTGTTTCGTTCTCAATCTCAGGCTCAGTCTCAGAGTTTTCAACGGGAGTCTCCTCCTCTGTTGAACTCTCAGGTTCTCTAAACTCCTCGGCAGTTTCCTCTGTCTCAGGCTCTGATCCGGGAATTTCAGTCTCCTGAATTTCCTCCCTCGGCTCCTCCTCAGTGACTACTTCTTCAAGCTCAGGCTCGGCAGCCTCTTCTGCTGTTTCGTTCTTTTCTGCTTCCTCACCTGAATCGTTCATGTCAAAGAGAGCGTCAACGAAGCTCTTGCTTTCAAACGGCTGGAGGTCGTCGATTTTCTCTCCCACGCCAACGAGCTTCACAGGAATTCCAAGCTCATTCTTGATTGAGATTACGATACCGCCCTTGGCTGTACCGTCGAGCTTTGTGAGAACGATTCCCGTAATAGCCGCAGTTTCACGGAACAGACGTGCCTGATTTACTGCGTTCTGACCCGTTGTTGCGTCGAGAACGAGAAGCACCTCTCTGGAGCACTCCCCTGCCTTGGAATCAATAATTCTGTTGATTTTCGCAAGCTCATCCATAAGATTCTTCTTGTTATGGAGACGTCCTGCCGTATCAATAATCACGATATCGCAGTTTCTTGCCTTAGCCGCATCGAGAGCGTCATATACGACTGCTCCGGGGTCCGAGCCCTCGGCATGCTTTACGATTTCAACTCCCGCACGGTCAGTCCACACCTGAAGCTGGTCGATTGCCGCCGCACGGAATGTATCTGCCGCCGCTACGATAACCTTTTTGCCCTCGTTTTTGAACTGATGGCAGAGCTTTCCGATTGTGGTGGTTTTTCCTGCGCCGTTCACTCCTATTACCATGATTACCGCAGGCGACTTTGTAAGGTCAAGACCCGTGTCGTCTCCCATGATTTCGGCTATAATCTCGTGAAGCAGCTCCATTATCATGGCAGGGTCGGTAATACCTCTTTCCTTGATTTTTTTGCGGAGTCTGGAGCAGATTTCCTCGGAGGTCTCGACTCCGATATCGCTCATAATCATAGTCTCCTCAAGCTCATCAAAGAGATCTTCATCAATTTTTGTAAACGAATTCGTTATCTTCTGAAATCTGCCGATAAGCGAATCCTTGGTTTTCTGCAAACCCTGTTTAATTTTCGAGAAAAATCCCATAACGGTTCCCCCTTACTAATTTATATCCATATTTTCGCCGTTTTCCTGGAAATCCACCTGTTCCATTCGCAGAAGCTTGGAAATTCCGTCCTCCTGCATGGTAACGCCATAGAGGACGTTTGCCTCCTCCATCGCACTTCGTCTGTGCGTGACGAGCACAAACTGCGTAGTGTCGGTGAATTTTTTCAGATACTGAGCGTATTTTCTTACATTTACTTCGTCAAGAGCCGCGTCGATCTCGTCGAGAATACAGAAAGGCGCAGGTCTGAGTCTGAGAATCGCAAAGTAAATTGCGATTGCCACAAACGACTGTTCTCCTCCCGAAAGGGAAATGAGGTTCTTTATCACCTTTCCCGGAGGAGCTACGCTGATTTCGATTCCCGATTCAAGAACATTCTCGGGGTCTGTGAGCACCAGCTCTGCTTTTCCTCCGCCGAAAAGCTCGACGAAAATCTCCTTGAAGTTGGAATTGATGACCGCAAAGCTCTCAGCAAATATCCTGCACATCTCACCGGTAAGATCGCTGATGATTTTTTCAAGCTCCGCCTTGGATTTCTGGACGTCCGCAAGCTGTGCCGACATGAATTCGTACCGCTCGGAGACTTCCCTGTACTCCTCGATAGCTTCAACGTTGACGTTTCCCAGTGCACGGATCTTATTCTTGATTTCCGCAAGCTCACGCTGAGCTGTTACCATGTCATCTATTTTTTCCGCAATTGCAGCCGCCTCCGAGCGTGTAAGCTCGTAGACTTCAAGAAGCTGTTTTATGATTCCGTCATAGTCACGGCAGGTTGTCTCCCTGCGCTCCTCCAGTCTGGTAACCTCGCCCGAAAGCTTTTCTTTAGCTTCGTTAATCTGCTTCAGACCAAGCTGCATCTCCTTAACAATACGGTTCTGCTCGTTGTACATATTCTGATACTGCTTTATCTGCTCGTTGTACAGGCCCGTATTGTTCTTAAAGCTTTCGAGCCTCTGCTTTGTGTTCTCTATATCAGCAAGCTTGGCGGCAATTATCTTATTCTGACGTGCGATTTCCTCATCATAGAGCTTTCTGCCGTTATTCAGCTCTGCAATACTCTGTTCGGTGCGTGAGATTTCAAGTTTCTGAACCTCGCAGTCCTTGTCAAGCTCCATGCTTTTTATCCTGAGCTGTGAGAGTTTCTGTGAAAGCTCCTCACGCTTAACTCTCAGCTTTTCACGGATATCCTGTCCCTGAGCTATTTCCGCTTCGGCGATCCTGATTTTTTCTTCAAGCTCGGCAAGAGCTTCTTCCGAAAGCTTTATTGTCTCCTCAGCCTGAGCGATTTTTCTTTCAGACTCAGCAATCAGCCTGTCGGAATTAGCCGACTGAGCCTCTATTTGTTCGGACATTGATTTCAGACCTGCAAGCTCTGCACTGAGACGAACCTTTTCAGCTTCCGATTGTGAAAGCTCATCCTTAGCCGCTTCGATATCGTATCTGAGCTTTTCGGACTCCGCACGCATTTTCTCCGCCTTATCACGGAGAGAATCCCTTTGCGCTGTAAATTTCACAATCTCAGCGTCGAGAGTTTCAATCTCCTTTTTACGGGTGATAATTCCTCCCGACTTCTGTGCGGAACCTCCCGTAAACGAACCTCCTGCGTTGACAACCTGACCGTCGAGAGTTACTATCCTGAACTTGTAGCCGTATTTTTTCGCAATAACAGCCGCACTGTCGATATCCTCAGCGATAACGATTCTTCCGAGAAGCGAAGCTATGATACCGCTGAATTTTTCATCGTAGGAAACGATTTTGTTGGCGCACGCAACGAAGCCCTCGCAGGAATCAAGTCCGTACTCACGAAGCTCGTTTCCCTTTACAGAGGTTATCGGCAGAAATGTCGCACGTCCGCCTTTCTGCTCTTTCAGGAAGCGAATGCATCTCTTTGCGATATCCTCGTTTTCTACGATGATATTCTGCATTGCGCCCCCTAGAGCTGTCTCAATCGCAACGGCATACTGCGGCTCAACTCCGATATTCTGAGCAACTGTTCCCAGAACTCCTCCGAGTCTGCCCTGCTTCGAGGCTCTCAGAACAGATTTTACGCTTCCTGCGAAGCCCTCCATATTATTTTCAAGGTCGCTCAGGATTTTTCGTCTCTGCTGCTTGTCTTTCAAAGCGTAGAGAGCCTGTTCAAATTCAATTTTGGACTGCTCAAAGCCCTCTCGTCTCGAATTATACAGACGCTCCAGACCGCTAAGCCTGTTTTTCAGCTCCAGTGACTTTTCATCAGTTATGCGTATTTTTTCCTCAGTGTCCGCCATATTTGCGGCGTACCCGGTCAGCGTCTGACCATAGCCGCCGGCAGTCTCACGAAGCTCTGCGAGACGCTTTGACTCGTCCTCAATTATCGTTTTCGAGGACTCGCAGGCAAAACGGCTCTCGCTCTGCTTTATGTACAGACTGTTGATTTCGCTGCCTGCCTTATCGAAGCTGTCTCCCAGCTCCGAGCTTTGCTGCTCTGCTTCATTGAAGCTTTCGGTAATTTCTGCAATTTCCGATTCAAGCTTCTTTTTATCGGATTCGAGTTCTGCAAGCTTCTTCCTTGACTGTTCAAGCTCAGATTCCAGACTCTTTCTGGTATTTTCCGAGTCGGAGATACTTTTTTCCGCCGACCTGACAGCCTCCTCGCAGTGACGTATATCATTTTCAAAAACGGCAATATCGGATTTCAGCTCCGACGCCGACTGCTCCTCCTCGAGCATTTTTCTTCTCAGCTCGTCAGATTTTACAGTGCTCTGCTGCATTTTCCGGTAGCCGTCCTGAATTTTTTCCTCCTGACGCTGAATATCGTTTTCAATATTCTCGTACTCGCTTCGGCTCACAAGAATCTTTTCGTCGAGCTTGTCGAGCTTCTGCTTCAGCTCCTCCAGACGATTCACCCACACGGAAATCTCCAGCTTTTTGCGCTGCTCGGCAAGCCTGATGAATTTCTCCGCTTTCTGAGACTGTATACGCAGCGGCTCGACTCTGCCCTCAAGCTCTGAGAGAATATCCGTCAAACGCAGGATATTTTCCTGTGCACTTGTGAGCTTTCGCTCCGCTTCGAGCTTTTTGTAACGGAATTTCGAGATTCCTGCCGCTTCTTCAAAAATATCACGGCGCTCGTTGCTTTTAGCTCCGACGATTTCCGCAATACGTCCCTGACCGATTATCGAATATCCGTCACGTCCGAGACCTGTATCCATGAAAAGCTCGTTGATGTCCTTTAAACGAACCTGCTTTCCGTTGATCATGTACTCACTCTCGCCGCTTCGGTAAAGCTTTCGGGTGATCGAAACCTCCTCGTCGTAATCGGGAAGAGTTTTATCGGCATTGTCGATATTCAGCGTAACAGCGGCGAATCCCATTGGCTTTCGTGCAACAGTACCGGAAAAAATAACGTCCTCCATTTTGTTTCCTCTGAGAGTCTTTGTTGACTGCTCTCCGAGAACCCAGCGCACAGAGTCACCGATATTACTTTTTCCGCTGCCGTTCGGACCTACTACCGCCGTCAGTCCCTTGTCAAAGGTCAGGCTTATTTTATCGGGAAAGGACTTAAAGCCCTGTATTTCCAGTGATTTTAAGTACATTCGCTCACCTCCTCAGCTCGCATTGATATTTCGGGATATTTTCGTCGCCGATAATTTTGATATTTATTCCCTGCTTTCTGAAATATTCTGCATTTGATTTTTTATGCCCCAGAGCCTTGCTGATGCATGACGGATTGACTGCAATTACAAAATCAAATCCCTCACCTGTTTCATAACCAATGATTTCTTCAATTCTCCATCTATATATCAAGCCTTCGCAAAGCTCACGGAATGCAGGGTGATAGAAGCCTCCGACCATATCCTTTTCAACAAATTCACTCGCATGAAGTCCGCATTTAATAACTCTGATCCCACCGGACTCAAATCTCATCATGGCAATTGCCGACATTTCGACAGCTTCATCAAAAGAAAATGTCGTATATTCTCCCTCACGATAAAGCTCTGAAAGTTTTGTGCCTTCAAGAATCACAACGGGGTAAATTCTGACAGTATCAGGACAAATTCCCGTAATTTTATCAACAGTTTCAAATTCATCATCGCCTGTACTCTTATAAAGTCCAATCATCATCTGAAGCCCCAGCTCGAAGCCGTATTCCCTGATGAGCGTACTTGCATTTACAACGTCCTCGGCAGTATGACCCCTGTCATTGGCTTCGAGAACCTTATTGCTCATAGACTGCGCTCCAAGCTCAATCGCCGTGACGCCGTACTTTTTCAGAACAGTGAGAATCTCCTCGCTGATGCAGTCAGGACGTGTGGAAATACGGATTCCCCTGAACTTCCCCTCGCCGATGAAGTCCTGCACCGCTTCAAGAAGCTCCAGCATATACCCCCTCGGAATCGCTGTAAAGCTGCCGCCGAAAAACGCTATTTCGGTATTTTCGGGAGATCTTGCTTCTGCCAGAGCTTTTTCGCAGATTTCCCTTACCTCCTGCGCCGTGGGAGCCTTCTGCGCTCCGCTTATGGTATGCTGATTGCAGAAGCTGCACATATTCGGACAGCCGATATGCGGGATAAAAATCGAAATGTTACTGTGCTTCATAGCCCATAAGCTCCAGAGCTTCCTTAGCGGCAAGCTGTTCGGCTTCCTTTTTGCTCTTGCCCTTGCCCCTGCCGATTACATTTGAATTCAGGCAAACCTCCACGACAAATCGCTTATTGTGGTCGGGACCCTCTTCGCCAGCAAGAATGTACTCAACCTTTTCCTCAGGATTCTTCTGTACGATTTCCTGAAGAATGGTCTTGAAATCGTTGAACACAGGCTTTTTGCTGATCTGAATATCCTTTGGAATAAAGCGAAGTATATGCTTTGACGCAGGCTCATATCCGCCGTCAAGATAAATTGCAGCGATAACTGCTTCAAAAGCGTCGGCAAGAATCGACGGACGCTCTCTGCCGCCTGTATTCTCCTCGCCCTTTCCGAGAAGAAGAAACTCCCCGAGTCTTATCTGCTGTGCGAAAACGTGAAGCGACTTCTCGCATACAAGCGACGCTCTCAGCTTTGTAAGCTCTCCCTCGGCAACGCTTGTGAGATTGCCGTAAAGATAGGATGATACAACGATTGAGAGCACGCTGTCTCCGAGAAATTCCAGACGCTCGTTGCTTCCGCCGGGAATCTTTCTCTCATTGGCATACGAGGAATGAGTCAGAGCCTGATGTATAAGATTCTTATTTTTAAAGGTATAGCCTATAATTTCTTCAAATTTTTCAATGCTTCCCATTATATTCAATCCTTTCCGGACACTGGCATATTCTGCACAAAACTTTCGATTACTCCGGTAACATTGCCCTCCACGCACTGCTTAGCCTGTCTTACCGCATTAAAGAACGCTGTTGCGTCGGAGCTTCCGTGAGCCTTGATTACGGGCTTTTTGACTCCCAGAAGTGCAGATCCGCCGACCTCCTTATAATCCATCTGCTTTTTCAGAGCCTTGATTTTGCTCAGCGATAATATTGCGCCGATTTTTCCCGGACCCGAGAATATATGCTTGAGCTTCTTCTTGAAGAACGAACCCATTCCCTCATAAAGCTTGAGAGCAATATTTCCCGTAAATCCGTCAGTTACGACTACCTGACACTCGCCCTTTGGCATGTCTCTGGCTTCGATGTTTCCTACAAAATTGAGACCCGATTTCTCAAGAAGCTTATATGTCTCGATTTCAAGCTCTCTGCCCTTAGTCTCCTCCGCACCGATATTGAGAAGTCCTACCTTTGGATTTTTTATGCCCATTACCTTTTCCATGTATGCGCTTCCCATTACGGCAAACTGTACCAGCATCTCGGGACGGCATTCGGTATTTGCACCTGCATCGGTCAGTATGAAGCTTCCCTTATCGGCTGGCATTACCGGTGACGGAGCAATTCTCTTGATACCCTTGATTCGCTTTACGATAAAGGTAGCTCCCATTACGAGCGCACCTGTGCTTCCAGCACATACAAAGGCGTCGCCCTTTCCGTCGGCAAGAAGCCTGAGCCCCATAGCCATCGAGGTATCCTTGCCCGATTTGATGATCTCCTTAGGCTCCTCATGTATATCAAAAACATCATCGGTATGTTCAATTTCAATTCCGTCAAGGCTGATTCCGTTCTGTGAAGCGCACTCCTTGATTTTTGTGCTGCTTCCTGTGAGAATAATCCCCGTTCCAAGCTCCTTTACGGCACGCTCGCAGCCCTTGAGTACCTCAAGAGGAGCGTTATCGCCGCCGAATGCGTCAACAATTATTTTCATAGCCGATTCTCTCCATTTCCTGTCTCAGCGACTGCACGGCACGATGTGCATAGACGCCGTATTTTTCTTTTTTATCCTTGATACGCTTTCCGATATCGGGGAGAATTCCCATGTTTGCACCCATCGGCTGAAATTTTCCGCTGTTGTAGGGATCGCTGATATATGCCGAGAGCGCACCAGTCATTGTATCTATTGGCAGAACAAGCGGTTCGAGACCCTTTATCTTCCTTGCTGCGGCGATTCCTGCGATAATTCCGCTTGCCGCCGACTCCATATAGCCCTCAACGCCTGTGATCTGACCCGCAAAATAGATGTCGGGATTGCTTCTCATTGAGAAGTCTGCATTCAGCAGCTCGGGACTGTTGATAAAGGTATTGCGGTGCATCACGCCGAAACGCATGAACTCGGCATTTTCGAGTCCCGGAATCATGGAGAATACACGTTTCTGCTCGCCGAATTTTAGATTTGTCTGGAATCCCACCAGATTGAACATCGTTCCCTCACGGTTCTCCTTACGCAGCTGAACGACTGCATAAGGACGCTTTCCCGTACGCTTGTCAGTGATTCCCACAGGCTTCATGGGTCCGAAGCGCATTGTATCTATTCCTCTGGAGGCAAGAACCTCAATCGGCATGCATCCCTCATATACGCTGAACGGATGAGTCTCAAAGTCCTTTAATTCCGCACGCTCGGCAGAAATAAGCGCATTGTAGAATGCGAGATACTCCTCCTTATCCATGGGACAGTTGATATAATCTGCCTCTCCCCTGTCGTATCTCGACGCAAAGAAAACCTTTTCCTTGTCGAGACTCTCATAGGTCACGATCGGAGCTGCCGCATCGTAGAAGCTCAGTCCCTCGCCGCAGAGCTTAGCGATCTTCTCAGCCATAGCTCCCGATGTAAGAGGACCCGTTGCGATGATTACGATTCCCTCGGGAATTTCCGTAACCTCTCCGCCGATAACCTCGATAAGAGGATGATTTTTTATTTTTTCGGTAATGCTGTCGGAGAACCTCTCACGGTCAACCGCAAGAGCGCCTCCTGCTTCAACAGCGTTTTCCTTTGCACAGGGAACTGTCAGCGAACCGAGCATTTCCATTTCCGCTTTCAGGAGTCCCGCTGCCGATTCCAGCCTTGCCGCTTTAAGAGAATTGGAGCAGACAAGCTCCGCAAAACCGCTGTAGTGATGTGCAGGAGTGTATTTCTCCGGCTTCATCTCGTATAATTTTACATTTATGCCTTCCTGTGCAAGCTTCCATGCCGCCTCGCAGCCTGCAAGTCCTGCACCTATAACACTTACTGTCACGCTCATTTTTTCAGCTCTCTTTCGTATCCGCAGTCAGGCTTTTCGCAGATAAGTCTGCCGGATTTTCCGCCCTTAACAAACAGCGAGCTTCCGCAGTCGGGGCATTTTTCCTCTGACGGCACGTTCCATGTCATAAAGTTGCAGTCGGGATATCCCTCGCAGCCATAGAAGCTTCTGCCCTTCTTGGATTTTTTCAGCAGCATCTTCTTTCCGCAGAAAGGACAGCAGCCCTCTGTCTCCTGAACGATTTTCTTAGTATTCTTGCACTCGGGGAAGCCTGGACATGCAAGGAATTTTCCGTACCGGCTGTACTTGATTACCATATTCTTTCCGCACAGCTCGCATACGATATCAGTTTCCTCATCGGGAACCTTGACTCTTTTGCCATCCATAGCCTCTTCCGCCTTCTGAAGAGTAGCATAGAAGTCGTCGTAGAACTCATGAAGCGAGCTTACCCAATCCTTTTTGCCGTTTTCAACCTCATCGAGGTCAGTTTCCATTTTAGCCGTGAAGTTAGCGTCAACGATATTTTTGAAGTGCTCCTTCATCAGCTCCGTAACAGCCTCGCCGAGATTTGTCGGCTTGAGCTGTTTGCCCTCATGCTCAACGTACTGACGAGCGGTGATCGTTGTAATCGTCGGAGCATAGGTACTCGGACGGCCGATTCCGTTTTCCTCGAGAGCCTTGATAAGTGACGCTTCGGTATATCTTGCGGGAGGCTGAGTAAAATGCTGATTTCCTGCAATGGATTTCAGCTTCAGCTTGTCGCTTTCCGACAGAGGAGGAAGCATCTTCTTGTTCTCCTCGGCAGTATCGGCAGATTCCACATAAAGAACAGTAAATCCGTCGAATTTAACGGAATATCCCGAAGCTCTGAAAATACAGTTATTAGCTGCAATGTCCACGGAAACAGTATCAAGCAGAGCATTTGCCATCTGGCTTGCGATAAAGCGCTCCCAGATAAGCTTATAGAGCTTGAACTGGTCGGAAGTAAGGCTTGACTTGACTCTCTCGGGAGTAAAATCGGGCATTGAAGGACGAATAGCCTCATGAGCGTCCTGAGCATTATTCTTAGACTTATATACTCTCGGCTCGGGAGGAAGATAGTCCTTACCATAAACTGTCTCTATATACTGAGCTGCCGAAGCCTTTGCTTCATCTGAAATTCTCAGGCTGTCGGTTCTCATGTAGGTAATCAGTCCGACTGCACCTACGCCCTCGATATCGACGCCTTCGTAAAGCTCCTGAGCAGCTTTCATTGTTCTTTTTGCGCTGAATCCGAGCTTTCTCGAAGCCTCCTGCTGGAGCGTCGAAGTAATGAACGGCGGTGCAGGCTGTTTCTTGGTTACTCTTTTTCTTACGGATTTTACAATATATTCAGCGCCCTCGAGGTTCGCAAGCAGATTATTTGCCTCAGCTTCGTTGGGAATCTCGAGCTTCTTGCCGTCAACCGAAACAAGCGACGCTTCAAATACTTTTCTTGAACCGGGAGCTGTGAATTTTGCGTCAATCGACCAATACTCCTTGGGCACGAATCTGCGTATTTCATTTTCCCTGTCAACAACAAGTCTCACCGTCACTGACTGAACTCGTCCTGCGGAAAGACCTCTCTTGACCTTTTTCCACAGAAACGGACTGAGCTTGTATCCGACAAGACGGTCGAGGATTCTTCTCGCCTGCTGTGCATTTACAAGATCCACATCTATCTTGCGGGGATTTCCCATTCCTGCCTTAACTCCGCTTTTGGTAATCTCGGTGAAAGCCACACGATTGCTGTCATCCATATCAAGGTTAAGCATATGTGCAATATGCCATGAGATCGCTTCTCCCTCACGGTCAGGGTCGGTTGCGAGATATATTTTATCGCACTTTTTGGCACGTTTTTTCAAGTCCTTGATAACGTCTTCCTTGCCCTTCATATCGGTATACTGCGGCTGGAAATCGTTTTCCGTATCTACGCCGAGCTTTGATTTCGGCAAGTCACGGACATGACCCATTGACGCCATAACCTCGTATCCGGGACCGAGATATTTCTGTATTGTTTTTGCCTTTGCAGGCGACTCTACTATAACTAAATCTGACATTAATACTTTACCCCTTATATTGAAAAATTCCGGAAATTCAGCAAAGCCCGAACATTTTTCCCGGAAGCGCTCTGATCACGCCGAGCAGCTCCAGCTCGGTAAGCTCCGAAACAAGCTCCTCAGCGTCGACTTCAAGCTTATTGGCAATTGCATCCGCATGATTGTTTCCGCCTGAGATTTCATCTATTATACGCTTCTGAATCTCGGTAAGTGATTCATAAAGCTCTGTATCCGGTGCCTTTTTTTCGGCAAGCAGTTCCTGAACTGAGGATTCCTCATCAGCCGGAGCTTCCGCAGAGCTATCAGCAGATCTCTGCTTTTTAGTGCGCTGCTTCGGAGCTTTATTTTCATCATCCGTACGCATTCTGCGTGCAGAAAGCTCTCTTACTCCAAATGTACTGATTCCATCGTATGTATCAAAGCGAATTTCGCTGTCATTTGCTCCGCCGATCCTGAAGCAGTCCAGTATATCCGACGCTGAATACAGCGCAGAAGCTCCGTCTCTGAGCAAAGCTGAGTTTCCCGAAAAGCTCTCGCTGAAAATGTCGGCAGGCGGCAGACAGAAAACCTCCCTGCCCTGTTCGAGAGCAAGACCTGCTGTTATAAGCGAGCCGCTTTTGCGTGCGGCTTCAAACACGATTGTAATTTTTCCGAGTGCGGCAAGAATCCTGTTTCGCTTCGGAAAATTCGGAGAGTGCGGCGGAGTTCCCGGAGGATACTCAGAAATAAACAATCCTCCGTTTGAGAGTATCGCCTCTCTGTGGCGGAAATTATCTCTCGGATAATCCACATCCAGTCCGCATCCCATTACACATACTGTCGGACGGTTCACCGATACAGCTGCAAGGTGGGTGGTGATATCAATTCCGACCGCAAAGCCGCTTACAATAACTATTCCGCTTTTTGCAAGCTCACGGCATATCCTGTCGGCGGCATACAGACTGTAGTCCCCTGCACGGCGTGTTCCGACTGTTGTAACCGTTCTTGTTCCGCTCAGGCAGGAAATGTTACCCTTATAATAGAGAACTGCCGGCGGATTTAATATATGCCTGAGCTGGGTAGGATATTCAGCGTCACTGTAGCCGATTATTCCGATTCCGAGCTTTTCGCAGTATTTCATATGCTCAACGGCATTATCAATATCTGTACTTTTAACGCTGCGAAGCTCGGTTTCATTAAGTCTATCGTTCAGCGAGCCTGATGAAAGCTCCTCATAGGCTTCCTTTGCGTTCTCGAAAAGACGCATAGCCTCCCAGATACGCCGGTTTCCGGCACCGAAAACCATTGAAAGCCACAGCCAGTATTTAGTATCTCTCACAGTGCAGACCTCCTTAATCCTGACGGCTTCGTGAAAGCTCCCACATAACGATTCCGGCAGCCATTGCCGCATTCAGAGAGTTTATGTTTCCGCACATAGGAATGGTAATTCTTCTGTCACAGCGCATTGACGTTTCCCTGGGGAGACCGTTGCCCTCGTTTCCGATAAAAACAGCCTGTCCGCCCTTAAAGCCGCAGTCCGTGATTTTTTGTGCGTCGGTATCTATGACGGAAGCGCAGGTACAGATATTATGCTCTCTGAGCATCTCAAAGAGAGCATCCTCATTATTTTCAATACAGATATTCGTTCTGAAAACAGACCCCATTGTTGAGCGGATAACCTTCGGGCTGTACAGGTCACACGAACCTGACATAATGATTCCGTCCATTCCAAGAGCGTCAGCAGTACGGATGATCATGCCGGCGTTGCCGGGGTCCTGGAGTCCGAAAAGAACGATATACTTGCCGTTTTCAATAAATTTCATTTTTCTGTCCGCAGGAATACGGCAGATTGCAAAGACGCCCTGAGTCTGGGTAGTCGAAGCGATTTTATTTCCAAGCTCATTTGAAATGACAACAGTTTTTGTATTCCTCAAATCAGCCTGAAAAAGAGCTTCACCGAATTTATCAGCAGCGTTTTTTGTTATGATAAGATGAGTTATACCGCTGTCCTCACGGAGAGCGTCCTCGACGATACGGAGTCCCTCCAACACGAATAAGCCGTACTCGAGCCTGTCTTTTTTGGAAGACGAGAGTCTCTGATACAGCTTGACAACGGGATTATCCTTTGAAGTAATTATATTGTTAAACAAATAAATTAGCACCTCCGAACACTTACAGGCAATACAACAAACCACGCTCTTAATATAAGGAGCGTGGTTTATAAGTACGATTAAAGAGCAGCCTTAGCCTTCTCAACGATAGCTGTGAAACCAGCAGCGTCATTAATAGCAATCTCGGAGAGCATCTTTCTGTTGAGAGTGATGCCAGCCTTCTTGCAGCCGTTCATGAATGTTGAGTAGTTCATGCCGTTCATCTTAGCAGCAGCTGAAATTCTAGCGATCCAGAGCTGTCTGAAGTTTCTCTTCTTCTGCTTTCTGCCGACATAAGCGTAGTTGCCTGACTTCATTACAGCCTGTTTAGCCATCTTGAAGTGCTTGCTCTTAGCGCCGAAGTAGCCCTTTGCAAGCTTGAGAGTTTTATTTCTTCTCTTGCGAGTCATCATTGCACCTTTAATACGTGCCATAGTCTTTTACCTCCAAAAATAAAATTACGGGAAAATGATTACATGTAAGGAACGAGCTTCTTAATTGTAGGAGCGTTTGTGCTGTCGCAAACACCTGCGTTACGAGCGATTCTCTTACGCTTTGTATCCTTCTGAGTAAGTCTGTGTCTCTTGTTAGTGTGCTGGTACTTTACCTTACCGCTTCCTGTAACCTTAAAACGCTTTTTAGCGCCCGAATGAGTTTTAACTTTAACCTTTGCCATTGTATAATCCTCCTTATTTAGAACAGGTTAGTTCTTACTTTGCTGCCTTGGGAGAGACGAACATTACAATGCTTCGACCTTCCATTTTAGCTGGCTTTTCTACTGTGCCGACACCTGAAACTGCCTCTTTGAAGCGTTCAAGCAGCTCTTCTCCGAGCTGCGGATGAGCAATAGCTCTTTTGCGGAATCTTACAGAGACCTTGAGCTTATCTCCGCCCTGTAAAAACTTCACAGCCTGATTAACCTTAGTTTCAAAATCGTGAGTGTCGATAGTAGAAAACATTCTGATTTCCTTGATAGAAACAACCTTCTGATTCTTTCTTGCTTCCTTTTCGCGCTTAGCCTGCTCGAAGCAATACTTGCCGTAGTCCATGATTCGGCACACCGGCGGAGTTGCCTGCGGAGCAATCTTCACGAGGTCAAGATTCTTTTCAAAGGCTATTTTCTGAGCGTCTCTGGCTGATAATACACCGAGCTTTGTTCCATCAGCGTCGATTACGAGAATTTCCTTATCTCTTATCTCTTCGTTGATCTGCAGTTCCTGTTTGCTAATAGTCAGCACCTCCAAGCACCTTAGTAAATAAAACAAAAATGAGTGCAGAAACAGTCTGCACTCATACAATACGCACTTATATCTTAAAAGAAAAGAACATATTGACCGTTTCAGCTCTGCCTAACGGTGAGAACGCAGGGGTTCTGCTTTGTTTACTGCATTATTATACACCATAATATTCCGCATGTCAAGTGAATTTGTATTTTTCGTGATTATGCACAAATCAGAAGTTGATCAGGCTCTTAATTTTATCCCATACAGCAAATCTTACACGATATTTTTCTGGATTATGCATGATATCCTTTTCTTCCTCATCGAAGAACTCTTCCTCGGCTTCCTTATCATCTGTTACATCCTCTTCACAGGCTGCCGGAATGCAGAGCGGCGGATACATTACACACCACCAGTTATGTCCCTGAGCCTCGCCGATTTCCACACGCAAAGCGGTATACTCCCCTGCCGGCATTGTTATATCTCCGTAAACGCGCTCATCAAAGTACATATCCGTGATTTCCGCATTCACCGCCGCATGACAATTCTGCTCACGGAGAGTTTCCTCGGCAATCTGCTCTATAACATCAATATTCACCTCAGCCTTTGCCTGAGTTATTGAATCCGCATCTCCGAAAATCTCGCTGCTGCGTTCAAGAAGAGCGTCCCGCACACTCAGCTTCAGGCCCTGGTCGTATTCGCTGTCGGAATTCGCAAGAATATGAAGTCTGAGAACGTTATCTCTCAGCTCGTCGAGCTTTCTGCCGTCTCCTATAAATGAAAAGATATTTGAAATCGCTATGGAAAGAACAAGTCCTGCTCCCATTACTGCACACGATAATTTTTTCATCCGTATCACCTCGTTAAAGATGATTGGACATTTACGGAATTTTATTCACTATGAAAAAGAAATTATTTTATCGCTTCCGATAATTCCGATATAGCTCTCGCCTACGTTGACCGTAAGCTCGCTTCCGTCGGCAGCATAAAACTCTATCGGAGAGCTTTCACTCGGCTTGCTCCAGGTAATAGTCTGTGCTCCGCCGTTTGAGATATAATATCCTGTTCCTCCGCTGAGACCGATATCAAGAAGATATCCGTCATACGAGCCGACGTATGTCTGAAGCACAAATACATTCTCAAATGCAAGCTGAGTGCCTGTTTTTCCGTCAACATGAGGAGCTCCCGAATGGAGCTTTAAGTAATTGCCCGATGCGGCATCGTAGCTGAATGTACTGAAATATTCATTCGAGAAATTGACTGTAACTGTATTGGCTGTCATTTCGGACGGAGCAGCTTTTTCTCCGGAGAGAGCAAAATTAAAGCATGTTCCGGAATTCTCGGCATTCACATCCGTTCTGAAACCTTTTGCCGCTATCTTATCCGCAAGCTCCGAACCTTTAAGATATCCTATATGCTCCGATGAATACGACGCTGCTCTTTCTTGGTCACGGTAAAAGAGTCCTGATTCATACTCGCCGTCGAGATGGTCGATGCCTGTTCTGTTCAGCGTATCAAGCGCAATCGACTTATCCGAACCCCAATGGCAGTAAATTGCATCCATTCCAAGACTTATGAGCGGATAGTAATAACGGCAGCTTCTTACCGAGCAAACATCCGGAACTGCTGTATAATCCGCATAGACTGCCATGAGACGGGTGATTCCTCCCTCAACGGGAAGCTCATAAATAATGTCAGCCTGTTCGATTCCGTACTGCGGAAGAGCCTCCTTGATATTATTCACCATAACAGCCACCGGTCTTTTTCCTACCGCAGCAGCGTTGTAGCCGATTTCGCCTGTAAGCGGATTGATCTCCTCCGAAACAGGAGGCTGTACCGTTTCTTCAATGGCTGTGGCTTCATTGCTTTCTATTTCGGATGCGGGGGCTTCTGTGACTACGATTTCAGAAGTCGCCGTACCTCCTGCAACATTCGTATTCGGTGTAGTTTCGCAGCCTGCCGCAGAAATCAGCATTGCCATTGCCGCAGCTGCGCTAATTGCTTTTTTTAACATAGTAAAACCTTTCTTTTGCGGACGCATCCTCCATTTTCACGGAAATGCACGCAGAATACACATATTGCCTTTAAAAGGACTATGTAAGTATACTATAATGCTATTAAGTGTATGTGTATTTTCTAAAGATATAATGTAAATAACTCATTTCTTATTTACATTATTTACCGTAAAATCCATTTTTCTCCTTTATGTGACATCCGAAAATACTGCCCTGTTCATCATTTTCTGATACACAATACAGCGGAGGATTGTCAATTTTTCCGAGTTCATACCGCTTTATTCTTGATAATAGCACAATTTTACGATGAAAAAGGGGTACTATTTTCCGATAAGCTGTATTATCATTATAATAAAACACTGAAAAGAGGTTAACACAATGCGTTTTTCAATAAAAATAAAGTCCTTCCTGATCGCTGCCGCATTGATGATTCCAGTGAGCAGCCTTAGTGCATTCGCCGAGGAGGAGAACAATTTTACCTATACTATCATTAATAACGAAGCCACCATTATCGGCTACACAGGCGAGCCGGTCTATCTTGAGATCCCGGAAACCGTAGAAGGCTGCCCTGTTACTCAGATTCGTGACAACGCCTTTTTCAGCTGCACATCACTAAGGCAGATCAGTCTCCCCTCCTCAATTAAGAAAATCGGACATCACACCTTTTATGCATGCAATTCCCTTGAGAGCATTGTTCTTCCCGCTCAGCTTGAAGAGATAGGCATGGGAGCATTTAACGGCTGCAACAGCCTTTCTGCGATAAATATTCCTGCTTCCCTTGAAGTACTCCCGGAATCATGCTTTCGCTCCTGCTCTTCGCTTACGGAAGTCGTTCTGCCGGGCAGGATCATGGAGATCGGAGATTTCTGTTTCAGCGGATGCAGTGCTCTTTCGTATGTTTCTCTCCCTGAATCAACCAGGAAAATCGGTGCAGGTGCGTTTTATTCCTGCGGGACTCTGGAAAGTCTGTACATACCTCCGTCCGTCGAGACTATAAAATATGAAGCTGTCGGATATGAGAATACCGGTTCCGACTCGCTTGTTCAGAGTGATTTCGTTATTATGGGAAAATCAGGAAGTGCTGCTGAGGACTATGCTGATGATAATGGACTGGAATTTTCAAAGGCTTCCGAAGCGCTTCAGTCGCCCGTCTCTTCCAGCGCAAAGCTCAGAAAGGTTCCGATGTGGATTCTTCTTCTGCTGTCCTGCGGAGGCACAGGTTTTTTCGCTCTTTCCTGCGTTATCGCTGTGAAGCAGCATCGGTACGAAAAGAAAAAATCTCTGGAATCAGATTGATTCTGTGAGCGGCTGGTTGGGCGCATTTCGCATGAGATTCCTCTATATTGCCAACATAAAAAGGCAGGGATAAGGCGACTGTCCATATAGAAGTATTATATGTATTAATCGGGTGAAACCTTTCTGAAGAAAGGTTCTGCCTAACCGGCACCCGTACCCTCTGTCTCGCAAGCTCG
>JAFTPG010000080.1 GCA_017463375.1 Ruminococcus sp.
CGTAGGGGCGGATATCATCCGCCCGTGCAGATGTCCGGGAAAACGAAATGGGCGCACGGAATGCGCCCCTACGGTGCGGATAAAAATTTGTAATTGTAGGGGGTGGCGTCCTCGCCGCCCCATGGGCGATTTCTGTAATTAACGGGACGTCGGGGACGCCGTCTCCTACAGAATGCAGATAAAAAATTATAATCGTAGGGGCGGATATCATCCGCCCGTACAGGTGTCCGGAAAAACGAAATGGGCGCACGGAATGCGCCCCTACGGTGCGGATAAAAATTTGTAATTGTAGGGGGTGGCGCCCTCGCCGCCCCATGGGCGATTTCTGTAATTAACGGGACGTCGGGGACGCCGTCCCCTACAGAATGCAGATAAAAAATTATAATCGTAGGGGCGAGTTCCGCTCGCCCACACAGATACCGAAAAACCAAATGGGCGCACGGAATGCGTCCCTACGGATATTAAAATTTCAAGGCGGATGATATCCGCTTGCAATACAGAATCAGGTAAATTATCATGAATGAAAAAATCAAAAAGCTCGACTGCGCGGTCAACTCTGCTGCCGTTTTCAGGGAGCTTCGCAGCGATGACATTATAAATTCCCTGTGGAGCTGTCTCGATGTCATGACGTCGGACGATACGGCTCAGAAGGTGTACGCTTACTCCCGATTCGTGTCGAAGCTTTACAAAAAGAATATAAATCTCAGCGAATATATCCTCAAGGCGGTTCTCGAGGACGAGAACTTCTACATTGTCGGAAAGGCTCAGGGAAAGTGCTTCGACGACATTATTGAGGAGTGCGTTGAAAATGAGCTGAAAATTTTTCAGGAGCTTTCGCAGATATCCTCCGACGAAATTAAAGCGGAAATCGGCTATGACGGCTTTCTGCCCTCGTGGAAAACCTCTGAGATCGACTTTGTAAGCGAATACCGCAGCCGTATCGAAAATATCGGCAGGTTCGGCTACGGAATGTACTCAAAGTACTTCATGTTCATCGTCAGGGACGGAAAGGTGACTCCCGTAAAGCACCCCGACGCACAGAAGCTCTCCGACCTCTACGGCTACGAAAGAGAGCGTACTGCCGTTATCAATAACACTCTTGCGCTCCTCAGCGGCAGACCTGCACAGAACGTTCTGCTTTATGGCGACGCAGGTACGGGAAAATCTTCCACTGTCAAGGCGATTGCAAACGAATACGCTTCAAAGGGTCTGAGAGTTATCGAGGTCACCAAGGAGCAGCTCAGGGATATTCCGCACATCATCGACAGTATCAGCAAAAATCCGCTGAAATTTATACTCTTTATCGACGATCTCTCCTTCACTGCCGGCGAGGACTGCTTCGGTGCGCTCAAGGCTACGCTGGAGGGCTCGGTTTCGGCAAGAGCCGACAATATCGCAATTTATGCTACCAGCAACCGCCGTCATCTCGTCAAGGAGAGCTTCTCCGACCGTGAGGGCGACGATATCCACCGCAACGATACCATTCAGGAGCTTATTTCGCTTTCGGCAAGATTCGGTCTGACGGTCAATTTCTCGAAGCCCGACAAGAAGTCGTATATCAATATCGTCAGCGAGCTTGCAAGGAAAAACGGTATCGAAATGGACGAAAACGAGCTGTCCGTAAAGGCGGAGGCATTTGCGCTCCGTGGAAGCGGACGTTCGGCGAGAACTGCAAAGCAGTTCGTAAATCAGCTTGTAAACGAAAAATAAAATGCGCCGCAGGCAAAGCAAAAGTCTTTTGTGCCGCTTTTCTCTCAGAAAAGCGGTCGCAGAGCACGAGACGAGAAGTCTCGTAAGCATTGCAGAGCAATGCTTGCGCCAGCCCAAACCAGTCAACCGCGCGGTCAGCGTCGGATTGACGGACGGTCTGCTTTTGCTGTGTGTGTGATTGACATTACGCAAATTGTATTATATAAAATCGTGCTTACGCAGGGAAAATAAGAACCCCGTCCGCTCAGCGACGCTGCGCTCGCAGAGAGCTAATTTATGCTGGCGCATGATTTGCTTGTGCAAATCATATGGGGCTAGCCCCATGCCCCAGTCGCCTTTCTGAGGATCCGCAAAAAACAAAATCTTTGATTTTGCTCTTTTGCGTATGCATAGCTAAGGCGACACCCAAAGACTTTTTCATTGCCTGCGGCGCACTCTAAACTAAAATTCGGAGGTCTTGAAATGCTTACCCTTGATAAAATCTATCACGCAAAATATATCCTCAAACAGGTAATCCGTCAGACCGATATCATCCACGCTCCAAATATCAACCCCCAGTCGGAAATATACCTCAAAACCGAGAACCTCCAGATTACAGGCTCTTTCAAGGTCAGAGGCGCTTACTACAGAATGTCCCAGCTCACCGACGAGGAAAAAGCAAGAGGTGTTATCGCTTGCTCTGCCGGCAACCACGCTCAGGGAGTTGCTCTGGCGGCGGCAAAGAACGGTATAAAGTCCATCATCTGTCTCCCCGACGGAGCGCCGATCTCAAAGGTCGAGGCTACCAAAAGCTACGGAGCCGAGGTCTGTCTCGTAAAGGGAGTCTACGACGACGCTTATGCGGAGGCTCTCCGTCAGAGGGATGAGTGCGGCTACACATTCATCCATCCCTTCGACGACGAAAACGTTATCGCAGGTCAGGGAACAATCGGTCTCGAGCTTATCGAGCAGCTCCCCGACATGGACGCAGTTATAGTTCCCATCGGCGGCGGCGGTCTTATCTCGGGAGTTGCATTCGCTCTGAAAAGCCTTAACCCGAAAATCAAGGTTTATGGCGTTCAGGCTTCGGGTGCGCCGAGTATGTTCAATTCCGTTCACGACGGCGAGATTGAGCGGCTGGACAGCGTTTCCACCATCGCCGACGGTATAGCCGTCAAGGAACCGGGGGAGAATACATTCAAGTACTGCTCCGAGTATGTGGACGAGATTGTCACTGTCACCGACGATGAAATCTCCGCAGCGATTCTTGCTCTCATGGAGAAGCAGAAGCTCGTCACCGAGGGCGCAGGAGCTGTTTCCGTGGCGGCGGCAATGTTCAACAAAGTACCTGTCAAGGGCAAAAAGGTAGTGTGTCTGCTCTCGGGCGGAAACATCGACGTTACGATTCTCTCGAGAGTCATCAAGCGAGGTCTGCTTATGTCAGGACGCTCCTACTCGATGATTATTGAGCTTATCGACAAGCCCGGTCAGCTTCAGGACGTTTCGAGAATCATCGCCGAGCTTGGCGGAAACGTAACCTCAATCCATCACGAGAGAGCCAACGAGGGTTCGGCTGTCAACGGCTGTTATCTGAGAATCGTGCTTGAAACGAGAAATTACGAGCATATCGAGCAGATTAAGAAGGCTCTTATTGATAACGGCTTCAAGGTGCTGAACAACAATTAAACAGCCCCGCAAGGGTCGCCCCTACAATTGCAATGTTCAATTCAGTGGGGACGGATACCATCCGTTCCTGCAAAATAATTATACAGGAGGTATAACCACCATGATTAAAATTTACACCGAAAAAGCTCCGCAGGCTGTAGGTCCCTATTCTCAGGCTGTGATCTCAGGCAACTTGCTCTACACCTCGGGTCAGATTGCAATCAATCCCGAGACAAATACCGTTGAAGCAACCGATATTCAGGGTCAGACTGTCCAGATTATGAAGAATCTCGGCGAGGTTCTCAAGGCAGCAGGAACTGATTTCGACAAGGTTGTCAAGACCACTTGCTTCCTCGCTGACATGAACGATTTCGCTGCATTCAACGAAATATACGCAGAGTATTTTACATCTCTCCCGGCAAGAAGCTGCGTGGCTGTGAAAACTCTCCCGAAGAACGTTCTTGCTGAGGTCGAGCTTATTGCGGAGGTTTAATATGAAGATGCACGAGCTTCAGGCGGAGATTCTCCGTCTGAAAAAGGAGACGAATACGGCGATTCTCGCCCACAGCTATCAGGCTCGGGAAATCGTGGAAATTGCCGATTTTACGGGCGACAGCTACAAGCTCAGCGTCGATGCAAAGAGCGTCGATGCGGATAATATCCTCTTCTGCGGAGTCCACTTCATGGCGGAAACGGCAAAGATGCTCTCTCCTCAGAAGCGTGTTTTTCTCGCAAACGGTCTCGCTGGCTGTCCCATGGCTGAGCAGATGGACGCCGACCTCATCGGACAGCTCAAGGCTCAGGAGCCTGACCGCACGGTGGTTGCCTACATCAACACCACGGCTTCGCTCAAAACGGTCTGCGATGTTTGCGTTACATCGTCAAGCGCACTGAAAATCGTTGAAAATCTCGAGAGCAATAAAATCCTATTTATCCCCGACTGCAACCTCGGTGACTTCGTTAAGAGAAACTTTCCCGACAAGGATATCAAGCTCCTTCAGGGAGGCTGTCCGGTGCATGCTTCTGTAACTGTACATGACGTGGAAAAGGCAAAATCTGCTCATCCCGACGCTCTTGTTCTGGTGCATCCCGAGTGCGTTCCGGCTGTTGTTGAAAGAGCTGATTATGTAGGCTCGACATCGGGTATCATGAACTACGCAATAAAGTCCGAAAACAAGGAATTTATCATCGGTACGGAGCTTTCAATTGCCGAGCATTTACAGTATGAATGTCCCGACAAGAAGTTTTATCCGCTGTCGAAAAAAATCGTTTGTCCGAACATGAAGCTGACAACGCTGCCGGACGTTTACAATTCACTTAAAGGAATTAACAATGGCGAGGCGTTTGAGATACTTATGAGCGATGAACTTATTATAAATGCAAGAAAATGTATTGACGAAATGATACGTTTAGGCGGTTGAATGTGAATAAAATTGTTGAAAAACTCCGATCTTCGGGCGGTATTTCCGATAGCGAACTGAAACTCCTGATTGAGTGCAAATCCCCTGAAGTTGCGGAATTTCTGCGGAAAAATGCGGATGAAGTCCGTCAGCTTCACTATGGTAAAAAGGTTTACCTCAGAGGATTAATTGAAATCTCCAGTTACTGTAAAAATAATTGCTATTACTGCGGAATCCGCCGCAGCAATTCCTCGGCGCATAGGTACAGACTGACCTGCGAGGAGATTCTCGGGTGCGCCGAAAACGGCTATAAACTGGGATTCCGGACGTTTGTGCTGCAAGGCGGAGAGGACGCTTACTTCACGGACGAGCTGCTTTGTCCGCTGATTTCCGAGATTAAGCGGCGGCATCCGGACTGCGCTGTGACGCTGTCGCTCGGGGAGCGCTCCGAGGAGAGCTATCGGCTGCTCCGTGAGGCAGGAGCTGACCGCTATCTGCTACGCCACGAGACTGCCGACGAGGAGCTTTACCGAATGCTCCACCCGACTCCGATGTCGCTCGAGAACCGAAAAAAATGCCTGTATACCTTGAAAAAGCTCGGATATCAGGTGGGTTCGGGCTTCATGGTCGGAGTGCCGTTCCAGACCACTGAGCATCTCATTGCCGACCTGCGATTTTTGCAGGAGCTTCGCCCCCACATGATTGGAATCGGACCATTTATTCCGCATCGTGACACCGCTTTTTCCGTGGAGGAAGCTGGAGAACTCAACCTCACACTCAGGCTTCTTGCGATTCTGCGGCTGATGTTCCCGACGGCGCTGATTCCTGCGACGACTGCGCTGGGAACTATCGCTCCCAACGGCAGGGAGCTTGGACTGCAAAACGGCTGCAATGTGGTCATGCCGAACCTTTCTCCCGTCGCAGTGCGAAAGAAATACGACCTCTACGACGGCAAAATCTGCACGGGCGAGGAGGCTGCCGAGTGCCGTGTATGTCTCGAAAACAGAATAAAAAGCGTCGGCTATGAGGTGGAGATCTCCCGTGGCGACGCAATAGATTTATACAAATAGTATACAAGGAGAACCTTATGAAAGTACGTTTTCATCTTCCCGACCCTGCAAAGCATTTCAAGCTGAATATCGTTTTTGCGGAAATGCTCAGAAACTGCCCCGAGTATTTCAGAGAGGGTGTTGAGATTGCTTCGGTCTACGGAGTGTTCCCGCCCGCAATATGGAACGGCGGCAGAACTCAGGGCGGAACCTGCGATAAAGCCTTTATCAGAGCCGCTTTGAAGGCATTCAACGACCGTGGGATCCCTGTCAGATTTACCTTTACCAACCCTGCGCTGGAGAAAAAACACCTCAACGACGACTTCTGCAATATGCTGCTGAATCTCGGCAACAACGGTCTTAACGAGGCTATTGTTGTATCTCCGCTGCTTGAGGACTATATCAGAAAAAATTACCCTAAGTATAAACTGACAAGCTCCACCTGCAAGAGAATCACCGACCCCGAGGCTCTCGCCGAGGAGCTTAACCGTGACTACCATATCGTCGTTGTGGACTACGACCTCAACAATAAGTTCGATATTCTCAAGGATATCCCCAACAAGGACAAGTGCGAGCTTCTCGTGAATGCCTGCTGCGAGCCGGGGTGCAAGCGCCGTTCGGCTCACTACCGCTCGATCGGAGAACAGCAGATCGCCTACTGCGCTCACATCAAGAAGTACCCGAGCGTTCCTTTCAACGTCGAAAAATACGACCCCGAGCATTACAGAGACTGCCCGTTCTCGCAGAGGGGAATCTTCGAGATAAGAAACCTCAGCACACATATCTCCCCCGACGATATCTGGGAAAAATATGTGCCGATGGGCTTCTCACAGTTCAAAATCGAGGGCAGAACCGCCAATGCGTTCAACGTTCTCGAAACCTACATGTACTACATGGTCAAGCCCGAGTGCCGTGACGAGGCGAGATTCCGACTTCTCCGCAGCCTCGAGGACAGCGGTGCGCTGGTATTAAAATAGATAGGAGTGTCAATTATGAAAGTAAGATTTCATCTTCCAAACTTTACCGAACACCACAAAATGAACTTCGTTTTCCTTACAATGCTCGAGAATGCTCCTCACTATTTCAGAGAAGGAGTCGAAATCGCTTCTTTCTATGGAGCTTTTCCGCCCTCGCTCTGGAACGGCGGAAGAACTCAGGGCGGCGTCTGCAATGAGAATTACATCAAGAACGTTCTCAATCTTTTCAACAGCCACGGGATTCCGCTTCGCTTTACGTTCACCAACCCCATGATTACCGAGGAGCACCTTGATGACGAGTTCTGCAACATGGTAATGCGTCTCGCCGACAACGGTCTTAACGAGGTAATCGTGTTCTCGCCTATCCTCGAGGACTATATCCGCAAGACCTATCCCAACTACAAAATCACAAGCTCCACCTGCAAGAGACTCACTAATCCCGACGACGTTGCCGCCGAGCTCGAAAAGGACTACCATATCGTCGTGCTCGACTACGACCTCAACAATAAGTTTGATATTCTCGAGAAGCTCCCCCACAAGGACAAGTGCGAGATCCTCGTAAATGCCTGCTGCGACCCCGGCTGCAAGATGCGCTCAGAGCACTACCGCATTATCGGCGAGCAGCAGATCATCTACAACAAGCACCTCAAGGAGCATCCCGGCAAGCCGTTCAACATCAACGATTA
>JAFTPG010000081.1 GCA_017463375.1 Ruminococcus sp.
GAGTATTCCCGTATTAATAAAAATGTCAAAGCTTTTCAATGCAAGCTGTGATTATATATTGGGAGTCTCCGACGTGAGAACCGTGATGAATGGTATCAGCAGTGACTCTGATATTGAAATTGTATCTGAATTCAATTCGCTCACGCCTATGGAGCAGAATATGGTTCGTGCGTATATGCAGGCTCTCAGGGACAAAAAATAGCAGAAAATGCAGACCTGAATTTATATTTGAGATGTAATATATTGTATATTTTGTAGAAAAAGCTGTCTGTGAATTGTACAATCTGACAGAATTGTCGGGAAATTCTTAAAAAAATGCGATTTGTGCTTGACTTAGGGAGAAAAATGCTATATAATAATTATAGTGTTAAATACTATTTTAGTTATTAACACTCGTTTTGTTGTCTCCTTTCTTTTGTTCTACACATATTTATTATTTGAATTGTTTGATGTGCGGCAGAGCTTCGGCTCTGCCAATTTTTTTGTCCTTCTGGATAATTCAGATGTGAATGCAGAAACTATCCCCAAGGAGGTGACAGGATGAATATAACTCCTGAGCTTTACGGCGAGATGAGTAAAAACGCCTCGCCTAAATCAAATACAAAGGTAAATGTTCCGATAGCATTTCTCGTGGGCGGAGCTATCTGCACACTGGGAGAGATTCTGCGTCAGATCTTCATGAAAAACGGTCTGGATGAGACCGCAGCAGGAACGTGGACTTCCATCATTCTGGTGGGACTGAGTGCGTTTTTCACGGGTCTGGGACTGTATGAGAAGCTGGCAAAGCATGCAGGCGCAGGAACTCTCGTGCCGATAACGGGCTTCTCCAACTCGATAAGCTCGTCGGCAATCGAGGCAAAGTCAGAGGGCTTCATTTTAGGTGTCGGAGCGAAAATCTTCACCATAGCCGGACCGGTTATTCTTTACGGCTGCTCGGCATCGGTTGTGTTCGGGATTTTTTACTATATCTTCAGATAGGTGTAGGGGACGCCCTCTCTTGCAGGGCGTCCCCTCTTTCAAAACAGTCCACCGGACTGTTTTGAAATTCACCCCTTGCGGAGCGCCTTTCAGGGCAAAGAGTTTCGCTCTCTGCGGAGAGCGACGAGGGCGCTGCCCCTCGACCCCGCCAGCCTTTTGAAAAAGGCTGGACCGAAAACTTTCTGCTCTAAATAGGGCAATACACAAGAAAAGGGATGCCCGATTATCAGGGCATCCCATTAATGTTATATACTGTATTTCAGTTTCCGTAAACCGAGTCAATGCCAAGGTACTCCTCAAGAGTCAGACCGCTGTTGTAGACCGCAGTAGCAGTTTCTACGCCGAGATAGCGGATATGCCACGGCTCATACTTATAGCCTGTGATATGCTGCTTGCCCTGAGGGTAGCGGATAATGAATCCGAACTCATGAGCGTGCTGAGCAAGCCACTCAGCCTCAGGAGTGTTGGCAAAGGAGTCATCTATAGAGTTAACGTCGATAGCCAGACCTGTCTGATGCTCGGAGTGTCCCGGACGAGCCGAGAATGTGTCAGCGGTCTCAGCGCCGTAGAGACTGGAATAGTTATTATAGATGGTGCTCTGGTATTCATAGGAGCGGTAACCGGAAGCAAGCCAAATATTGAGCCCTTCCTGAGCAGCTGCTTCAGAAAGGGCATTGAACTGCGATTCTGTTGTCGGGTCGAGTCCCGGAGCGTAATCTGCCGGGAGACCATAGGATTTATTCGCAATTAAAATACCGTCAATGTAGGTGACTTCATCAACCGTCTGAACATCAGCGCTCCCGCTTGGAGCAGGAGCAGCTGTAGTAGTCTGAGTCTGACCTGTTTGCTGAATCATACCGGACTGAGCGGAGGTTGCCGAAGTAGTAACGCCGGCAGGAGCGTTAGGGTCGGTAACAACTACCTTGACCTCAGCATAAATGATAGGGTTATTTTCGGAGGTAACTGTTACATAGCATTCGCCTGCGCCGACAGCGGTAATATTTCCGAGCCAGTCAACTGTAGCAACAGCCTTGTTGGAGCTTTCCCAGATTTCGCCCTTCTCAGTTGAAGAGGAAGGAGTCATTGTAACAAGAGGCATTTTAGACTCACCCACATTGAGGTAGACCTCGTAGACGCTAAGGTCGATCTTAGTGATAGTATTGGGGTCGTTGGGGTCAGCCGTAGGAACGGGAGCTGTAGTTGTAGTAGTAACCATAGTAGTTACCGAGGTGGTTGTAGTCACAGCCGGAGTGTTACTCTTCTTACCTGACGGTTCGTCGTCACCCGAGCAGGCAACGCATATAAGAACGATTCCGAGAATCAGTATAAGCACCATAACAGCGAGAGCGATAAGCCTTCTGCGCTGAGCCATTTTCTTAGTAACTCTTTTTTTGGGTCTGCGTGATTCATTGTAATTGTTGTCCATATTAATTCCTCTCTTTATATACGATTGAGACAAAAATCTCTGTTTAAATACATTATATCACACTATCGGACAATTGTCACGCCCTTTTGCAAACTTTTTGCAGATTGACAGATTGAATATAGAATTTTTGTGAAATTTATACTAACCGCCATTAAAATCGGATGAGATAATATATAGTATAAATCAATGATTGGAAGAAATCCGGGAAAAATTCAGAAAAAGAAACAAGCGGACATAAGTCCGCCTGTTGGTATTAATATGAGCCGATATATAAAAGCCAGTCAAGCGTGAATGAAGCAAAGAAGAAAACCTGCCTCATAATACAGTCTATAGCGAGTCCGGTCATGCCGATTTTTATATCACGGCGCTTTGACTCCCTGTTAACGTAGACTGCAAGGAATATTCCGGCAAAAGAAATCAGCTCGCATATAATTGCGATAACGCTGAGAATCCTGATATGCTCCCAGAACATACCGATGAATGAATCAACAAGCATGACCATAGAAGCAGCTGCGACAGGGAACCAAAGAATTCTTGAGATTGTTTTGAATATGATCAGTTTTCGTTTTATGTCCATAGAAACCTCAGTGTATCCCGTTGATGCAGCCGGCATAAAGCCGTCTGCTAATGATGTCAATACGAATTAATCAGCCTAAAACAACAGTAATGTCATTTACCTCAGCAAGCTTGTCAGCTGCGACGAAATTGCCGCTGAGCTTCTCGCCGTTGAGGACGATCTCCTTAACGCCGCTTTCAGCGTGAGCAGAGTTGTCAACAGTGATGTTGAGCTTTTTGCCTCTGAAGTTCTTTGTGATCTTGAAGCCGTCCCACTCTGAAGGGATAGACGGGTCGATAACAAGACCGTCGAGGTTAGGTCTCATACCGCAGATACCCTCAACGCAGCCGACCATAACAGTTGAAGCTGTACCTGTGAGCCAGTGAACGTGTGAGCGTCCCTCGTAAGGAGAAGCCTTTGACTCAGTGAACTGACCGTGAACATACGGCTCGAGAACACGGATCTCAGCCTTGTCGTTCATAGCAGCAGGAGAGCTTTCCATGAAGTATTCAAAAGCACGGTTTCCGTGTCCGAGGAGAGACTCAGCGAGGATAAGCCAGCCCTGGGACTGTGAGAAGATACCGCCGTTTTCCTTAGTATCGGCATTGAAGATGTGCATGAGTGCGCCGTCGAAGTAGTGCTCCTTGTAAGGCGGCTCGAGGAGCTTTGCGCCGTAAGGAGTATTAAGGATATCGTGAACGCTGTTCATAGCCTTTTCAGCCTGATCAGCGGAAGCAAACTTGGAGATTACGCTCCATGACTGAGGATTGAGCCACATATTAGCCTCAGGATCTTTCTTAGCGCCTACAGTTACGCCGTCCTCACGGATACCGCGGATGAAGCGGTCCTCATCCCAGCACTTCTCGAGAGCGGCTGCAAGCTTAGCCTGAACCTCGTCGATGTAAGCGATATAGTCTGTATCGTTCTTGCTCTGAGCCATATCCTTGATAACGCTCATAGCGTAGTAGAGCTGGAATGCAACGAATGTGGACTCGCCCTTAGCTCCGAGACGGAGACAGTCGTTCCAGTCAGCGTGGAGACCTGCGGGCATATCGTGATCTCCGAGACGCTCCATAGAGAAGCGGATAGCGTTCTTGAGGTGCTCATAAACAGTAGCCTCTCCGCCGCCCTCCTCAGCATAGGTGATAACCTCATCGAGGAAGCCCTTGTTTCCGCTTTCGCCGATGTACTTGACGATAGTCGGGAACAGCCAGAGTGCGTCGTCAGCACGGTAGGAGGGATGACCTGTTTCCTTAGCGTAAACGCTGTTCTCGTCATTTTCGTCGGGGCAAGTCTCATGACCGGCATTATGGCTGAACTTAACGAGCGGAAGTCCTCCGCCGTTGCTTACCTGAGCGGAGAGCATGAAGCGGATCTTCTCGGCAGCCATCTCGGGGTCGAGGTGGATGATACCCTGGATATCCTGAACAGTATCACGGTAGCCGTAGCCGTTTCTGAGTCCGCAGTATACGAATGAAGCAGCTCTTGACCAGATGAATGTGATGAAGCACTGATAAGCGTTCCATACATTGATCATGTTGTTGAATTCCTCGGAAGGAGTCTCAACCTGGAAGTTGGAGAGCTGGTTATGCCAGTAGTTCTTGAGCTGAGCGACCTCAGCGTCAACCTTGCCTGCCTCCTTGTACTCGTTGAGGATAGCAGTTGCCTGAGCGTTGTCCTTCTGACCGAGAATGTAGATAAGCTCAGCAGTCTCGCCGGGCTTGAGCACGATATCGCTCTGGAGAGCACCGCAGGCATTGCTGTTGAAGTTCATAACGTTATCGCACTTTCCGCGCTCAACAGCGATAGGGTTAGCGTAGGTTCTGTAAGGACCGATAAAGCTGGACAGACTTCCGTTATAGGCTGAAACAGGAGCGCCTACCATACCGAAGAAACGCTCTCTGTGGTTGGAGCCTGTCTCATCCTTGCCGCTGTTCTCGTTGATGTGCTGGAGGATCTTATTCTCCTCGAAGCTTGTACGGGTGATAAAGAGTGTGTACTGGAGGTTTACCTGATCCTGCTCGTAGTTATTGTCGTTAGTGAACTCAACGAAACCGTAGAGGGAGAGGTTTCTGTCCTTGTCACTGTTGTTTGTAACCTTAGCACGCCATACCTCGTAGGTCTTTCCGTAGGGAACATAGTATGTAGTCTCTGACTTGATGTCAGCGTACTCAGCGGAAATCACTGTGTAAGCAGTACCATGGCGGCACTCGCTCTTGTAGGAATCAAGGGGCTTGCCTACAGGCTGCCATGAAGCCGACCAGTAATCATTTGCGTCGTTGTCTCTGATGTAGATGTATCTTCCGGGAAGAGCCATATCAGAGTTGAAGCGGAAACGTGAGATGCGTCCGTTAGCGCCTGACTTAACGAAGCTGTAACCAGCAGCATTGTTTGAGATCATAGCGCCGTACTCGGGGTCTCCGAGATAGTTTGCCCATGGTGCAGGAGTATCGGGATTAGTGATAACATACTCCTTGTTTGCAAGGTCGAAATATCCGTATTTCATTATTAATTCTCCTTTTGTGTTATTACGGCTCTGCCAATATGCCGGAGCGTATCGGCAATTTGCATATAGCTACTCGAATTATAACATTTTTCCCGAATCATTGCAAGGGGTTTGCAGACTTTTGAATTATTTTCAAAGATTTTACCTGCTAAGTAATGACTACAGTTTTAAATTGTAATTTATCGGGCTGTATTTTCGCAGTCTATTGAGGGAGACCCTTTTGAAAAAGGGTCATCCCTCAAACTCCCTCCCTAAAACTTCCAATTAAATTTGTCAGACAGGGGCATAAGCCCCTGTCTGACAAATTTGACTAAAAGTCTTTGGAAAGGGGTCTGGGGAAGAACCTTTCCTCAGAAAGGTTTTCCCCAGCAGGTTACGAAGATACAGACCGCTGAATAACAATTTATAACAGTTATTACTTGACAACGGCACATATATGGGGTATAATATATTTTGTTAGTTAGATTTTGGAGGTGAGAAGGTCAATGGAAGGTGCCGCTGACGGCAGTAATCCCGATAATTACGATAATTATTTCGTTATACATATAAAATTCAGGCACGGTCTGCACTATTTTTTGTGCTAGGCTGTGTCTGTTTGCGCATATACACAATTATATCTATTTATTATCGGAGGTTATTTATCATGATCGGGCAGATTATTCTGCAAATTTTACTTATCGCATTGAATGCAATTTTCGCCTGTGCTGAAATTGCAATAATATCTATCAACGACGCACGTCTTGACAAGCTTGCGGCAAGCGGTGACAAGAGGGCTGTACGTCTCAAGAATCTTACGAACGATCCGTCACGTTTTCTTGCGACTATTCAGGTTGCGATTACACTTTCGGGATTCATCGGTTCGGCTTTTGCAGCCGACAATTTCTCGGGATACCTCACAGAGCTTATTCTCAAAACGGGAATTTCTGTGTCGAGAAGCGTAATTGATTCCGTTTCGGTAATCCTTATCACACTCATTCTTTCTTATCTTACGCTTGTATTCGGAGAGCTTGTTCCTAAGCGTCTTGCTATGAAGAATCCCGAGAAACTAGGTCTTGGAATGTCAGGACTGATTTCGACAATTTCAAAAATTTTCGCACCGCTTGTATGGCTGCTGAACGGCTCAACTAACGGAATTCTCAGACTTCTCGGAGTTGATCCCAAGGACGAGGATGATACCGTTACCGAAGAGGAGATCCTCATTATGTCGGACGCAGGCGCAGAAAAAGGCACTATTGACGAGGTCGAGAACCGCATCATCAAGAATGTTTTTGCTTTCGACGACATGACTGCAGAGCAGATATGCACTCACCGTACAGATGTTTCCGTTCTCTGGGAGGAGGACAGCAGTGATGTGTGGGAGGAGACTATTCATCGTACCCGTCACTCAGTTTTCCCTATCTGCGGCGAGAGCGTTGACAACGTTATCGGTACTCTCAATGCCAAGGATTTCTTCCGTCTCGAGGACAAGAGCAAGGAAAATATCATGAAAACCATTGTCCGTGAGCCTTACTTTGTTCACGAGAATATGAAGGCTGACCGTCTTTTTGCTCAGATGAAGCAGAACGATGCCGACCATTTTGCCATTGTTGTGGACGAATACGGCGGAATGAGCGGTATTATCACCGTTACTGATTTAGTTGAGCAGCTCGTGGGCGAGTTCGCAGACGATGACCTCGACGAGCCTTCCGCTAAGCTCGAGCAGACAGGCGAAAATGAATGGAGCGTTCCCGGAATCACTCCTCTTACCGAGGTTGCCGAAGAGCTTGAAATCATTCTTCCTGCCGACAAATACGAGACCTTCGGCGGATACATTATCGCTATGCTCGGCGAGATTCCCAAGGACGGCACTCAGACTCATTTCGAGTGCGGTAATCTCAGCATTGATATTCTTGAAGTAAATCATCACCGCATTGAAAAATGCCGTGTAGTCATAATTAAAAAAGATAACGGCGAGGACAGTGATTCCGAGGAATAGTGTCTCCGCCGGAAGGAGATATTTATGACAGAACTGCTCGTCAGATTATTCGTTAAGAATCCCGAAAATATAAACGACTCCCATACAAGAGGAAAATACGGTACACTCAGCAGCGTTGTGGGAATCATCTGCAATCTTCTGCTGTTTGCACTGAAATATATCATGGGAACTCTCTCGAATTCCATTGCCGTGATCTCGGACGCTTTCAATAATCTTTCTGACGGCGCAAGCTGTATAGTTACGCTGCTCGGCTACAAAATGGCAGCCAAGCCTGCCGACAAGGATCATCCCTTCGGTCACGGACGCATGGAATATCTCGTTTCCCTGATCATCTCAGCGCTGATCCTTATGATGGGTCTGGAGCTTATGAAAAATTCCTGCACAAAGATTTTTCATCCTGAAGAGGTAAAGTTCAGCGCAGCAGTATTTGTTTCGCTGATCGTTTCGGTCGGAGTCAAGCTGTGGATGTCACTTTTCAACATGACTCTGGGGAAAAAGATCAATTCATCGGTTATGACTGCTACAGCTAAGGACAGCAGAAGCGACGCATTCGCGACAGCTGCCACAGCCGCAGCTCTTGTGTGCTCGCTGTTTACTGACGCTCCGATTGACGGTATCATGGGAGTTATCGTTTCACTGTTCATTCTCAGGGCAGGTATTGGAATTATCAAGGACACCGTTGACGAGCTTCTCGGAAAACCGGCAGCTCCGGAAATCACCGACCAGATCAGAAGTATCATCTGCTGCGACGACAGAATTATCGGAGTCCATGACATGATTATACACGATTACGGTCCGGGCAATATGATCGGAAGCTGTCATGCGGAGGTCAGAAGCAGCGAGGATTTCGTCTCGGTTCATGACCTGATCGACCGCATTGAACGTGAAATTCACAAGCAGATGAAAATTCTCATGACGATCCATATGGACCCCATAGAGGTTGACAACGAGCAGATTAATTCCTGCCGAAGCCTGCTTGCTGAAATTATCGGCAGTATCGACGAAAGACTGAGTTTTCACGATTTCAGAACCGTTACAGGCGATACTCATGTGAATCTTATTTTCGACCTTGTTGTTCCGTTCGGGATGGACTGCACTGATGACGAGCTGAAAAATCAAATCGATACAGCCCTTGCCAAAGAGTCAATTCAGTATTATACGGTGATTACGTTTGACCGGGAATACACATAATGATATAACAAAGCCTAACATAACGAAAGGATGAATTTTAATGTTAAAAAATCTTGTATCTGTTGCTGCGGCAGCTGTTCTGGCTGCTGCGCCCGTTGCTCCAAACCAAAACGCAGTGATCCTAAATGACGGTGTTAAGGGGATAAGCTTCAACCCTTATACATTGACCGTTGCTCCCGAAAATATGCTTAATGTGCAGATAGTCGACAAAGACGGAAATAACGTTTACGGTATAAAGGGAACTATGAAAAATTCCGCAGGAACACCTGTTGCGGAATTCATAGAGTATGCACCTGAAATCAGTACAGACCCGTCAGTAATACCGGGAAGCGACTACTATGTCAATGAGCTTAATTCTTCGGGAATATCAGGCAGCACAAGCTGGGAAGAGCCATGGGAGACTTTCAATCAGTATGTCTATCCGAATACTCTTCAGTATATCCAGAAGGATTCTCTCGGTTACAGTCCGGGTTCATCGCTGAGCTTTTCCACAGATTCGGCTGAATCGAGGACATTTACATTTGAATCCTGCAACCTCAATGAAGCGGCTGCATTTACAGTGCCTGCGGGCGGATTAGCGTTTTATATCGATGATGACTGGGCTTCAAAGACAGGCAAAGGCTTTTATAGATACAGCTATGACAATCCGAAAATTTACTTTGAATCAGGTGCGGCTCTTGGTGGGACAATGATAGGCAAGGTGAACCAGATGTTGTTTCTTGAGAAGCCGGATCTCAGTAATCTGATAGTCGGAACAGAGGTTGACGCTGATTCTGATCAGGGAGGCTATGTAAGCAATCCTCCGAAATTTCAGAGTACCGGTACGGAATATGTGCTTCACCGTGCTCATCTTTCGGAGATTTTCCCGGCTGAGTATTTCCCTCAGTTCAATATGAACGGAACCTTTATCTATGAGGATATGCTTTTTGATTTGGGAACAGATCTTCATCTGAATTACGAGGACGGCTATTACGAAACCTCGTGTGTTATTTCAGTTACAAGCGGAGCTTGTCTGTCTATGCCCATTCCCGATGCACAGGGATATATTGAGTTCTATGTAGAAAAGAACAGCCGTGAATATTACGCCGAGGTCGGACTCGATTATATGTACACTCATTCCGGCGGATATACAAAAGGCAGCTGGGGCTTTGACCATGACGGCTACGGCGGAGATATACGCAATGTCACCATTACTCCCGTTTTTGTCGGAACTACTAAAGGCGCAAATATGAATAGAATTCCCGCAGGAAGCTATACAATTGAGCTAAGCGATGTTCCAGGTCAGTATGTGAATCCCGGTGCGGTTTCCGTAAATGTAGCCCAGTCTCAGGAGCTTCAGTATCTGGAGATCGTTCTTGAGGACTATACAGCACCCACAACACCACCGACTACAACCGTGCCCACAACTCCTCCTGCCACAGTGACTCCGTCTCAGCCGACATACTGTAAGCTTGGAGACGTAGACGGCGAGGGAAATATAAATGCACTTGATGCGTCTATGGTTCTGACGGAATACGCCATGACAGCGACAAATCAGGGTTCGATTCTTACAGATGTCCGCAAATCGGCGGCAAATGTCAATAAGGACGCAAATATTGACGCTCTGGATGCCTCGCTTATTCTGACCTACTACGCATATACAGCAACCAACGGAACAGAAAGCTTTGAAGATTTCCTGCAAAGCAAAGCTTAGTGCTAGTTCTTAAAAATAATCAGGGCAATACCGTACACAAGCAATGTACGGTATTGCCCTTTTTTATATTGAATATATTATTCCAATCCCGGCAGAAACTCTACGACCTCAAGTCCGAATTTCTCCGCAAGCTTCAGACACTTATTCCAGTCCTTTGAAGTGGAAAGAGCCTCGGGAGTATGAGCATCGCAGCCGATTATCACCGAATTTCCGACATTCTGAGCGATTCTCAGGAACTTTTCCGACGTATAATGACGCTGGTCACGCACTCCGAGAAGATTTATCTCGACGGGAATATTTTTCTCCTTCAAATAGGAGCAAAGACGGGTGTAGTGTTTCTCGTAAATCTCGCCGGAACCGATATAGTTGAGCAAATCGGGATGAGCGAGGTACTTGTACTTGCCTGTCTCCATGCCCTCGATACAGAGGTCAACATATTTTTTCAGGCAGTCCTCGTCATAGGTCTCAAAGCCCGTGTAAGCTCCGTAAGGCTCACGCTCGAGGAAATGCTGTCCAAGAATCATGTAATCTACAGGATAGTCCGCAAGCAGGCGGTTCTGAGCCTCCATAAGCTCGGGGATATATTCCGACTCAAAGCCTATGTATATGCGGATATCCGAGGAATACTCCTTTTTCAGGTCTGTAAGCGAGGTGAAATAGTCGTCCAGCTGAGAGGGAAGCATTCTTGTTCCGGAAATATGCCCGTCATCGAAGATCCACGGACAATGGTCGGAAAAGCCAAGAACCTTGATTCCTGCCATGACAGCATGCTCGACGTATTGTCTGTCCTCTCCTCGGGCGTGCTGACAGCGAGCAGTGTGAGTGTGATAGTTTGCAAGCATTATAAATCTCTCCAATAATGTAATGTATTGTCATCATTATATCACGCATTTCATGATAAATCAAGGAAATTGACAACACCTGCGCCGTACGGTATAATATGGATGAGGTGAACAGAAATGCTTATGATATCGTTAAAAGAGCTTCCTCACAAGGAGCAGCATAGCTATGCTCACAGGCTTCTGAGAGAGTGCCTGAAAGCGTGCGGAATTGAATACAATGAGAATACTCCTATCGTGTACGGAGAGCTTGGAAAGCCCTCACTTGCGGAGTTTCCCGACGTGCATTATAATGTAACTCATGCCGACGGGATCACCGC